>NZ_JBSGEZ010000016.1:0-116154 GCF_053603155.1 Nocardia sp. NPDC004260
ACTGCCTGACCCGCGGCACCGCCTACAACGAAGAAACCCACGTCAGCAACCGCCAACGCGTACTCGCCGCCTGAGGTTGACAGAAGGTGTCTCATACCCCGACGCTACCGCCGCTGAAGACCGCGTCAGGCTTCACCCCGTAGGCGCTGGTCGGCCGAGGAGCGCCACCTCGTGCGGCGCGCCACCGAGGTGGACCGCGCCGTTCGCTCTTGTGCTCCCGCAATCGGTGGTCCGGTGACCATCGGCTCGTATGTCCGGCAGACGGAGACGCATCGGCCTGGCCGTGTAGGTGCCACGTCGTGCGCCGGTTGAGCGGATGTCGGGCCGCCAATGGTCCGGCTGTCGACCTGCGACGTCCGGGCATGTGCGGCGACGGCGGCCGGGGATACCGCGCGAGGTTCCGGACTGCCCGGGACGCCCCGCCGACCGGCCGCGCGCACGGGCCGGTTCTTCCCGCGCCCAGCTCAATGCGGCGGTGCGGCGGCGTACTCCTGTTCGGGCCGCCCGGTGCTGCCGTAGCGCAGGCTCATGCGCACCGCGCCGCCGGCGACGAGTGCGGCGAGATAACGCTGGGCGGTGGCCCTGGAGATGCCGATGGCGCTCGCTACCTCTCCTGCGGACAGAGGCGTGCCCGCATCGAGAATGGCTTGCAGGACAGCGTCTTTGGTGGGGGAGGCCACGGTCGCCGCCGGGCTCGCGGTGACCGAAGGACGCAGCGCGTGCAGCGCCGCGGCGACCCGGGCGTTGTCGACCTGTGGCACGGCGAGAATGCGCCGGTAGCGAGCGTAGGCGGCGAGTCGCGCGGCGAGTTCGGTATGCGGGAACGGCTTGACCAGGTAGGACACCGCACCCGCCGCGACGGCGGCGCGCACCGACTCGCTCTCGGTCGACGCGGTGAGCACCATGGCGTCGCAGTGCAGCTCGCGGACGAAATCGATACCGGATCCATCGGGCAGGTAGACGTCCACCAGGGCCAGGTCGATCGGCCGCGCCGCGACGAGTTCCCGCGCGGCGGCGAGGGTATTGGCGGTGCCCGCCACCGTGAAACCCGGGATGGCCTGCACGATCCCGGCGTGCAGATTCGCCACCCTGAAGTCGTCGTCGACGATCAGGACGGTCAGGGACGGCGGGGCCATGACACCTCGCTCTGCACGAGCACCCCGGGGATGCGTGCGATGAATTCCGCGCCGGTCAGTGGCGGCTCGCCGCCGCCGGGACTCGACAGGCACACGTCGCCGCCGTGGGCGCGGACGATCTGGCGGATCAGGGCCAGGCCCACCCCGCGCCCACCGGGGACGCCGAGGTCGTCGCGGGTCGAGATCCCTTCGGTGAACAGCGTGTCCACCAGGTCGGGCGCGACACCGTCGCCGCTGTCGGCGACGGTGATGTGCAGCGTCGAATCCTCTTGCACCAGTTCCACTTCCACCTGCCGCACCGGCCGCTGCCGAGCGCGCACGGCCTCCATGGCGTTGTCCAGCAGATTGCCGAGCACGGTGGTCACGTCCACGGGGTCGGCGAGATCGCCCTCGACCCAGGTGTTGGGCCCGAGCACGAGTTCCACCCCGTTCTCCCTGGCGTGCGCGGCCTTGGCGGCCAGGAAGGCCTGGAGATACGTGTCGTGGATGGCATCGATGCCCGGCGTCGCCGGACCGAGCGGACCCGCCCCGATCAGCTCGTCGACCGACCGCGCCGCCTCCTCGACGTGCCCGCTGTGCAGCAGCCCGCTGACCAGGTGCATCTTGTTGGAGAACTCGTGGCGCTGCGCGCGCAGCACCGTGCTCATCGACTGCACCGCGTCCAGCTGCCTGGTCAGCGATTCCACGTCGGTGCGGTCGCGCACGGTGAGCACCGCGCCGAGATCACGGCCGTCCCGGCTGACCCGCCGCGCCGAGACGATGACGACGTTCGCACCGACCGTCGCCGAGGTGGGTTGCCGATCGAGGTCGCGGAACACCTCCAGTACTCGCGGGGTGAGCCCGATCTCGTCGACCGGGCGCCCGATGTCCGGCGCGATGCCGAGCAGCCTGCGCGCCTCGTCGCTGACGAAGGTCGTGCGCCACGACGCGTCGACGGCGAGCACGCCGCCGCCGATGCCGTGCAGCACCGCGGCCTGCCCGCGGACCAGTTCGGCCAGCTCGTCGGGTTCCAGCCCGAGCGTCAGCCCGCGCCAGCGGCGGGCGAGCAGGATCGATCCGGCGATGCCGACCGCGAGTGCCACCGCGACCAGGCCGCCCGCGGTGCGCAGGTCGCCGAGTAGTTGCTCGTGCACCGCGTCGGTGGCGATGCCGACGCTGACCGCGCCGACCACACGATCGGAGCCGGGCGCCGTGACGGGGACCTTCGCGCGCACCGAGTCGCCGAGCGTGCCGCGTTCCTCGGTGATCGACTCGCGGCCCGCGAGCGCCTCGGATGGATCGGTGCTGACGTGCTCGGCGAGCCGTGCGGCGTCCGGATGCGCCAAGCGGATGCCCGCGTCATCGGTGATCACCACGAACAGGGCGTTGTTGCGCTGGGTCGCGTCCACCGCGAGCCGCTCCAGCGGGCCGGTGGCCAGCTCCTGGCGCACGCCCGGATCGACCGCGCCCGGCGCGTACCTGGCCACCTCCGCGCGCACCACCGGGTCGGCGGCGACGGTGCGCGCGACGGCAAGCGCGCGCTGACCATAGGCGTCGCGCAGCCGCTGATCACTGAGGTAGCCGAACACCGCGAACGCGACACCGAGCGTCAGCGCGACCACCAGGATCTGCGACAGCAGAACCTGGGTCCGCAACCGCACGGCCCGCGCGCCCTCAGTGGCCATGGCCGCAGCATAGGCGCAGACCACCGCGCACCGCGCATGAGCAGAATGCGCAAAACCCGCATATCCCGCGTTTGTGGCGGTTGTGCGCACAAGCTC
Source organism: Nocardia sp. NPDC004260 (assembly GCF_053603155.1). NCBI lineage: Bacteria > Bacillati > Actinomycetota > Actinomycetes > Mycobacteriales > Nocardiaceae > Nocardia > Nocardia sp. NPDC004260. Next base: position 2,897 of record NZ_JBSGEZ010000016.1, read on the forward strand.
CGGCGTGTGACCGGGGCCACGTACGTTCGCCCTACCCGATCTCGCAGAAGTAGGAAGCAATGACGCAATCCCTCATCGAGCTGCGGAACGCGACCAAGCGTTTCCCCGGCACCGGCGGTGGCATCCACACCGCCGTGCGCAATCTGAACCTCACGGTGCGCCCCGGCGAATTCGTCGCCGTCGTCGGCCCCACCGGATGCGGCAAGTCCACCACGTTGTCGCTGGTATCCGGGCTGGAACCGGCCTCGGCAGGGCGGACCCTTGTGCGCGGCAAGGACGTCGACGGCATTCCCGACGGCATCGGCTACATGTTCCAGCAGGACGCGGTGCTGCCGTGGAAGAGCGTGCTGGACAACGTCGCGCTCGGCCCGCGCCTGCGCGGCGCGTCGAAGGCCGAGGCGCGGGCGAAGGCGTCCGGGTGGGTGCGGAAGGTCGGTCTGGCCGGGTTCGAGAGCTACTACCCGCACCAGTTGTCCGGCGGCATGCGCAAGCGCGTGGCGCTGGCACAGACACTGGTCAACGAGCCGGAGATCCTGCTGATGGACGAGCCGTTCAGCGCGCTGGACGTGCAGACCCGGCAGCTCATGCAGGACGAGCTGCTGCGCGTCTGGGCGGGCACCAACGCGGCGGTCGTCTTCGTCACGCACGACCTGGAGGAGGCGATCGTGCTCGCCGACCGGGTGGTCGTGATGACCGCGAGTCCGGCCACCGTCTGCGGGGACTTCACCGTGGGCCTGGCACGGCCGCGCAGTGTCGAGGACGTCCGGCTGACCGCCGAGTTCCGCGACATCTACAAGGAGATTTGGGAGACGCTGCGCGATCAGGTCGAGGCCGCTCGGGCGAAGGGAGCCTCCCGTGTCGCATGACGTGCTGGTGCAGGACGCCGTCGACGAGCCCGCGGTGGAGAACGAGACCGAGGCACAGATCCTGGCCCGGGTGCGCACCGCCGCGCGGCGCGCCCGGATCCGGACTTGGGCCCTACGCGTCGCGCTGGTGGCGCTGTGGCTGGGCGCGTGGGAGCTCACCGCCACGGTGTGGATCGATCCGTTCTTCTACTCGAAGCCGTCGCTGATCTGGGCGCGGTTGGCCGAATGGTTCACCGAGGGAACGCAATTCGGCTCGATCTGGCTGCAGATCTACACCACCGTGCAGGAGGCCGTGCTCGGTTTCGTGATCGGCACGGTGGCGGGCGTCGTGCTGGGCGTGCTGCTCGGCCGCAGCCGGTACTGGGCCGAGGTGCTCGCGCCGTTCATCAAGGCGCTCAACGCGGTTCCGCGCATCGTGCTGGCGTCGCTGTTCATCATCTGGTTCGGTCTCGGGCTGAGTTCGAAGGTCGCGACCGTGGTGGTGCTGGTGTTCTTCGCGGTGTTCTTCAACGCGTTCACCGGTGCGCGGGAAGTGGACGGCAATGTGATCGACAACGCCCGTATCCTGGGCGCGAGCCGCAGGCAAGTGCTGGTGTCGATCGTGCTGCCGAGCGCGACCACTTGGATCCTCTCCAGCCTGCACACTGCCTTCGGCTTCGCGCTGATCGGCGCGGTGGTGGGCGAGTACGCGGGCGCGAGCAAGGGCCTGGGCCTGCTGATCAGCAACGCGCAGGGCACCTTCGACTCGGCGGGCATCTACGCGGGCATGATCATCGTCACCGTGGCCGCGCTGATCGCCGAATGGGGGATCGGCATGGCGGAGAACCGGTTGCTGAAATGGCGGCCCTCGCAGGCGACCTCGAACCACGGGATCTGACCATGAGGCATCGCAAGCAACTCGCGCTCGTCGCCGTCGTGATCGCGGCACTGCTGACGGCCACCGGATGCCGGGACTCCCGCACCATTCCGATGGCCGACGGCCGACCGCAGATCACCATCATGGTGGGCGGGCTGGAGAAGGTGATCTATCTGCCCGCCGTGCTGACCCGGCAACTCGGCTTCTTCGAGCGCAACGACATCGACGTGAAACTGCTCGGCGAGCAGTCCGGAGCCACGGCCGAGACGGCGTTGCTCACCGGCGACGTGCAGGGCGTGGTCGGGTTCTACGACCACACCATCGATCTGCAGGCCAAGGACCAGTGCATCCGCTCGGTGGTGCAGATGTCCGACGTGCCCGGTGAGGTCGAACTGGTGTCGAAGGCGGACGCGGACATCACCTCGGTCGCCGATCTGCGCGGCAAGAAGCTGGGCGTGACCTCGCTCGGCTCGTCGACCGACTTCCTCACCCAGGCGCTCACCGGCCAGGCCGGGATGAGCACCGCCGATTACACCCGGGTTAAAGTGGGTGCGGGACAGACGTTCATCGCGGGCATGAACCACGACGGCATCGACGCGGGCATGACCACCGATCCCACGGTGGCGCAGATGGTGAACTCCGGCGATGCGCGCGTCCTCGTCGACCTGCGCACCGAGGCGGGCACCAGGGCCGCGCTCGGCGGGCTGTATCCGGCGACGTCGCTCTACATGAGCTGCGCGACGATCGAGGCCCACCCGGACATCGTGCGCAAGCTCGCCGCCGCGTTCGTGCAGACGCTGCAGTGGATCCGGACGCACACGCCCGAGCAGATCGCCGAGAAGATGCCGCCGCAGTACGCGAGCGCGGGCAAGGACCTCTACGTCCAGTCGATCCGCGATTCCATCGGCATGTTCAACGGCGACGGGTTGATGAAACCCGAAGGCGCGCAGAACGTCCTGGAGATCCTCGGCAAGTACTCGAAGAACGTGCGTCCCGTGCGCGATCGGATCGACCTGTCCGAGACCTACACCACGCAGTTCGTGGAGGAGGCGTTGCGCGCGCCGCGACAGTAGCGGCGCCGGTGGACCATGCCCGGCCGCCCGGAATCGTCCCGGGCGGCCGGGCGGCGGCGGTGTTCCGACAGCCGCGCCGAGCTTCTCAACTGTGGAGACACCGCACCATAAACCGACATGAGAGGTGCTCCCATAAGCCGATGCACGCCACGGCAGCCGAGGTGCGCGTGCAGCATCTGATCGGATTGGCCGGGCTGGCGTGCTTCCTGCTGCTGGCCTGGTTGCCCAGTACCGACCGCCGCGTCGCCGCCACACGGCTGCCGCGGATAGCCGTTTTGCTGATCGTGCAACTCGCGCTCGGTTTCCTGTTGCTGAAGACCGGGATCGGGGGCACGGTGATCCGCGCGGTCAGCGATGCCTTCGCCCACATTCTCGGCTACGCCGCCCAGGGCACCGCGTTCGTGTTCGGCGACCTGCCCGCCGTCGGCAGCGGCGGCCCCGCGTTCCTGTTCGCGGTGCTGATGCCGATCGTGCTCGTCTCCGCGCTGATCGGCATCCTGCAACACCTGCGGGTGCTGCCGTTGATCATCAAATACCTCGGCCTGCTGCTGGCCTGGGTGAGCGGCTTCGGCAGGATCGAATCGTTCAACGCGGTCGCCTCCGCCATCCTCGGCCAATCCGAGGTGTTCATCTCGCTGCGCGCCATGCTCGACGACATTCCGCCGCAGCGGATGTACACCCTGGCGGCCTCGGCGATGTCGACGGTCTCGGCGGGCATCCTCGGCGCCTATATGGTGCTCATCGACCCGAAGTACGTGATCGCGGCCATCGTGCTGAACATGCTGGGCGCCTTCGTGGTGTGCTCGCTGATCAACCCCTACAAGGTCGGCGCCGCCGACGATGCCCGGCTGATCGGCGAGGAGATCGCCGACAGCCGTAAGCGGCAATCGTTCTTCGAGATGCTCACCGAATACATCCTGGTCGGCTTCAAGGTCGCGTTCACCGTCGCGGCCATGCTGATCGGATTCATCGCCTTGCTCGCCATGGTCAACGGAATCTTCGCGGCGCTGTTCCACGGCACCACGTTCCAGGACGTGATGGGCCACGTCTTCGCCCCGCTGGCCTGGTTGACCGGCATCCCGTGGGACGAGGCGGCGGCCGCGGGCCGGTTCATGGGCACCAAGCTGGTATCCAACGAGGTGGTCGCCATGCAGGAACTGAACCGGCAACACGCCGGACTGTCGGACCACACCGTCGCGATCGTGTCCACCTATCTGGTGTCGTTCGCGAACTTCTCCACCATCGCCATCGTCACCGGCGCGGTCCGCAGCCTCAGCGAGAAACAAGGCACCGTCATCGCCCGCAACGGGCTTCGCCTGCTCTACGGCGCCACCTTGGTCAGCTTCCTGTCCGCCACCATCGTCGGACTGCTGAGTTGACGGGGGTCAGCCGTTGGCCCCCTCGACCGCCCGCAGTTCGGCCTTCCATTCCCGGAAGCCCTCCTCGGTGCGGCCGCGGCGCCAATATCCGGAGATCGACGCCGCCCACTCGGCGGAAACGCCGCGATCCTTGCGGATGTAGCGGCGCAGGTCTTTCATGACCGCTTCGGCTTCGCCGTGGATGAACACCTGGACCTGCCCCGGCGTCCACGGCGCGGAGCGAACGGTCTCGGCGAGCACCTCGCCAGGGGGCCGCACGCCGCGGTGCAGCCAGGTCAGCTCGATGCCGTCCGGCTTCTTCACCGGCAGTTCGTCGTCCGGACCGGCGACTTCGACGAACGCCAGCCCCGTCGCCTCGCCGGGCATCGCCTCCAGCGCGGCCGCGATGGCGGGCAGCGCCGCCTCGTCACCGGCCAGCAGATGCCAGTCGGCGTCCGGGCGCGGGGCGTAGGCGCCGTTGGGGCCATAGAAATCGATGGTCTCGCCGGGCTGGACCGCGGCAGCCCACGGTCCCGCGATGCCCTCCGCGCCGTGGTAGACGAAGTCCACCGCGATCTCTCCGGCGACGGGGTCGACGGACCGGACGGTGTAGGTGCGCAGCACCTCGTTCCCGTCCTGCGGGAAGATGAACTTCACGTACGAGTCGGTGAACTCGCTGGGACGGAACGCGGCGAAGCCGGGACCGCCGAGGTACACCCGAATCAAGTGCGGGGTGAGCCATTCGGTGCGCTGCACCGTGAGGGTGGTGCGGGGACGTGCCAAGAGAACCTCCGATATGAATAATTAGGATTGCCTTACTTACCCTACCTGTGTTCCGCTCAGGCTGCGGCCAACCGCTGACGGCGCGCCGTCCGGGCGAAAGGATGATGCCCATGACGCAGTCCGTGCCGACCCCGACCCACGCCGTGCAACAGCGCTACCGCGACCCGCAGCCGGTCGAACCCGCGCAGTGGAACCAGGTCCTGCAGGTGCTGCACGAGCATCGCTCGGTGCGCCGCTACCTGTCCGACCCGGTGCCGGACGCCACGCTGCGGCTGCTGATCTCCGCGGCGCAGTCCGCGCCGACCTCGTCGAATCTGCAAGTCTGGAGCGTCATCGCGGTGCGTGACCCGCAACGCAAGGCGCGCCTGGCCGCGCTCGCGGGCGATCAGGCCCACATCGTGCAAGCGCCGGTGCTGCTGGTCTGGACGGCCGATTTCGCGCGCCTGCGCCAGCTCGCCGAAGACCGGAGCGCGCCGCTGGAGGGCGCGGACTACCTGGAATCGAGCTACGTCGGATTCATCGACGCCGCGCTCGCGGCGCAGAACGCGGTGGTGGCGGCGGAATCGCTCGGGCTCGGCACCGTCTACATCGGCGCGCTGCGCAACAAGCCGGAGGAAGTCGCCGCCGAGCTGGGGTTGCCGCCGCAGGTCTTCGCCGTCTTCGGCTTGCTGGTCGGTCACCCGGATCCCGCCGAGGACGCGCGGGTGAAGCCGCGCCTGCCGCAGGAGGCCGTCCTGCATCGGGAGACCTACGACTTGGACGCGCAGCGGGTGCACGTGGCCGAGTACGAGACCCGGATCGCGGAATTCTATGCCGAACAACGGCTCTCGCATTCCTGGACCGAACGTGTGCTGGCCCGGCTCGCCTCCGCGGCGGCCCTCAACGGCAGGCATCGGCTGCGGGAATCGCTGGCCAACCACGGCTTCCGCTTGCACTGACCGGCCTCAGGCCGCGACCGTCTCGGTGAGCAGTTCGAACGATCGGGCGCGGTCGTCGATGTCGTAGACCAGCGTGTTGATCATCAGCTCGTCGGCCTGGGTGCGGCGCAGCAGATCCTCGAGCTGACCGCGCACCGTCTCCGGGGAGCCGAGCAACTGCCCGGCCCGGCGCTGCCCGATGAACGCGCGCTCCTGTTCCGACGGACGGAACGCGGCCGCTTCCTCCGGCGTGGCCAGTGCCCGCGGCGTGCCGCGCACCAGGTTCAAGAACGCCAGGTCGCGCGGGGCGGCCAGGATTTCGGCGCGCTCGTCGGTGTCCGCGCAGATCGCCGCGACCGCGACCATCGCATGCGGGCGCTCCAGGCGCTCCGAAGGCCGGAAGTGCTCGCGGTAGAGCGCGAGCGCGGGCTCGGTGTTGTCGGGGGCGATGTGGTGCGCGAAGGCGAACGGAATCCCGAGCAGCGCCGCGACCTGGGCGCTGTAGCCGCTGGAGCCGAGCAGCCAGACCTCCGGTTCCTCACCGCGCCCGGGCGTGGCGGCGATGCCGCCGGGGTCAGACCCGCGGAAGTAGCCCAGCAAGGCGGCCAGTTCTTGAGGGAACGACTCCGCCGACAGTCCGTCCGCGGTCCGCCGCAGCGCCCGTGCGGTCGCCTGATCGGTGCCCGGCGCGCGTCCGATGCCCAGGTCGATCCGTCCGGGATGCAGCGCGTGCAGGGTGCCGAACTGCTCGGCGACCACGAGCGGCGCGTGGTTGGGCAGCATCACCCCGCCGGAGCCCACGCGGATGGTCGAGGTGGCCGCGGCCAGGTGGGCCAGCAGCACGCTCGGCGCCGAACTGGCGATGCCGGGCATGTTGTGATGTTCGGCGACCCAGAAGCGGTGGTAGCCCAAAGCCTCGGTGCGCCGGGCCAATTCGGTGGTCGCGTCGAGCCCCTCGCCGACGGTGCGGCCGGACTGCACCGGCGCGAGATCCAGTACGGACAGCGGGACGTCGATCATGGGTCTCCTCACAGTGGCGATCTCCACTGCCAACGTCGCGGGTCCCCGGTGTATTTCGCCGGCCGGCTCAGCCGCGCGCGATCGCGCGGAACACCTCGATGGTCTCCTGCTCGTCCTGGGTGGTGCCGTAGTCGCTGAGCTTGACGATGACGGTGCCGCTGGGCGGGTCGACGTAGACGTACTGGCCGTAGACGCCGACGGCGGTGAGATCGGCGCCGTCCCCACCGGTCGGGTGCCACCACTGTGCGCCGTAGGGCCACTCGCCCACCCGGTGGACCGGGGTGCGGATGCGTTCGATCCAGGCCGGCGGCACGATCTGCGCGTCGCCGACGCGGCCGCCGTCCAGGACGACCTGGCCTATCTTGGCGAAGTCGCGGGCCGTCGCGTTCAGGCAGCAGAACGCCTTCTCCTGGCCGCCCGCGCGATCGAGATTCCACAGCGCGGCGTCCTGCGCGCCGATCGGAGCCCACAGGTCGCGTTCCAGCAGTTCACTCAGCGGCAGGCCCTCGGCCCGCGCCAGTGCCATGCCCAGCAGCTGGGTGTCCACGCTGCGGTACTCGCCCGCGCTGCCCGGCGGAAATCGCAGGCCCTGGTGCTCGCGGACGAACCCGGCGAGGTCCTCGGTGAGGTACATCCGGGCGGTGCCGGTCAGCGGCATGTACTTGTTGTAGTTCTCGTCGACGTCGACGCCGGAGGCCATGTCCAGCAAGTCGCGGATGGTGACGGTGTCGTACGGGCCGCCGGTGCTCAGCTCGGGCAGGATTCGCACCAGGCGGTCGTCCTCGTGGAGCCGCCCCGCCGCGATGGCGCGGCCGGTCAGCAGTGACACGACGGACTTCGCCACCGACCACGAGGACTGGCGGGTGGTGGCCGTGACGCCGTCGCGATACCACTCGTGGGTGAGAGCGCCGCCGCGCAGAACGAGGAACGAATTGGTGTGCGTGGCGGCGAGGACGTCGGCGACCGAGATCTGCGAGCCCTTCCACGGCACCCGGTCGGGCAGCGGCCGCGGTGCGACCGGCAGCGGACGCGGGGTGGGGGAGGCGGCCACCGTGCGGCTCTCGAACAATTCGCCCTGTGTCGAGGGCGGGTCGGTCAGCAGTCGCAGCAGCGTCGGCGGGGCCGGGATGTGCAGGACCGCGGTCGTCGCGAATGCCGCGCCGACCAAGACGGCGATGACAGCGAGCAGGACGACGGCGGTGCGGAGCGCGTAGCGGCGCGTTCGCGTGCGCCGGGACGGCGATTCGGTCATGACGGGAACCCATCGTCGGGGAATCCGATGATGGCATGCCGGACGCCCGTCCGGTAAGCGCGCACGACCGCCGCGGTCGGCCCGGAGACGACGCGCGCGCGGGCGGGGCGGTAGCGTGACCACGTGCTCCGGACCGGACGTGCGATGATCCGACGTCGCGGGTTCGGCGACCGGATCGTCGCATCGCTGCCCAGCGAAAGGACCGTAGTATGACAGCCTCCGACCGTCACCTCCAGGACGCGGGACCATCGGTTCCGGCGGACACCGACGACTCGGAGGGTTATGCCCGGGGCCTGAGCCCGCGCACCATTCAGATGATCGCCATCGGCGGCGCCATCGGCACGGGCCTGTTCTACGGCGCGGGCGGCGCGATCGAGCAGGCCGGGCCCGGCCTGATCCTGGCCTACCTGGCGGCGGGCCTGGCCATCTTCGTGATCATGCGGGCGCTCGGCGAACTGCTGACCTACCGGCCGATCTCGGGGAGTTTCGCCGAGTACGCGCACGAGTTCCTCGGCCGCTTCGCCGGCTTCGTCACCGGCTGGTCGTACTGGGCGGTGTGGGTGGCCACCTGCATGGCCGAGATCACCGTGGCGGGCAAGTACGTGGAGTACTGGTTCGACATCGCGCCGTGGGTCACCGCGCTGGTCGTGCTCGCGGTGATGTTCTGCGCGAATCTGATCTCGGTGCGGCTGTTCGGCGAGGGCGAGTTCTGGTTCTCCACCATCAAGGTCACCGCGATCGTCGGCATGATCCTGCTCGGCATCGGCGTGCTGCTGTTCGGCTTCGGGCACGCGACGAACCCCACCGTCACCAATCTGTGGGCCGACGGGGGCGTGTTCCCCAACGGCATCGGTCAGTCGCTGCTCGTTTTGCAGATCGTGCTGTTCGCCTACGTCGGCGTGGAGTTGGTCGGGGTCACCGCCGGGGAGGCGCGCGAACCGCGTAAGACTTTGCGCAAGGCGATCAACACGCTCCCCTTCCGGATCGGCCTGTTCTATGTCGGTGCGCTCGTTGTGATCATGTCGGTGTCCAGCTGGCGCAATTTCCACGCGGGCAAGAGCCCGTTCGTGGAGGTCTTCGAGCTGATCGGCATCCCGGGCGCGGCGGGCATCGTCAACTTCGTGCTGCTCACCGCGGCGCTGTCGTCGTGTAACTCGGGGATCTACTCCACCGGCCGGATGCTGCGCACCTTGTCGCTGCACGGCGAGGCGCCCGCCCGGCTGAACAAACTGAGCGCGAACGCGGTGCCTTATGTGGGGATCTCCGTGTCGGCGGCGGCGATGGTGATCGGCGTGATCGTCAATGTCATCTCCCCGGACAAGGCCTTCGCCTACATCACCTCGGTGTCGACCATCGGCATCATCTTCGTCTGGGGCATCATCCTGGTCTGCCACCTGCTCTACCGGGTCAAGGTCGCCCGCGGCGAACTGCCCGCCAGCGATTACCGGCTGCCCGCCGCGCCCTACACCACCGTGCTCGCGCTGGCGTTCCTCGGCTTGGTGGTCGTGTTGCTGTTGTTCACCGACAGCGGGCGCACGGCGCTCGTCGTCGGCGCGGTGTGGGCGGTGCTGGTGTCGGCCGGATACTTCGCGCTGCGCAAACTCGGCAGTTCCAGCACGCCGACCGACGTCACGCACACCAGCTGACGGCCGGTTTCCGCTAGGCGGTGAGGAAGAGCGCGGCGGCGCCGATCGCCTCCACCGCGCCGTAGAACCAGGTGGGATAGAACGCGGTTCGCTCATCGAGGACGGCCGAGAGCACCCGGCCGAGGGCCATGCCCGCCAATGCCGCGCCGATCGCGACCATGATCCCGCCGCGCAGCCCTGCGAGGTCGAGGGCGGCCACCGCGAGCACGGCCGCCATCGCCAGTCCGAAGCCGCCGTAGACGGCGCGCACCTCGTAGCGCGCGCTCGGTTCGGTGAGCCGGATGCCGAACGGCTGGATCAGAGCGGCGGGCGCGGCGAGCGCGTAGATACCCATACCCAGGAAGAACACGCCGACTATCACGCATACGGCCTGCGCCACTGCGACCTCCAGAATCTCGTTCGGTTGGAACGCCCAGCTTGCGCCGGGTGCGGTGGCGAACGCTTCCGAAAACCCGCTGCCTCGCTCAGGCGTTCGCCGAACGCCGGGGCATCATGGCCGAGGCGACGAGCATGACGACGGCCATCGCCGCGATCGTGACGAAGACCAGATGCACCGCCGAGGCCAGTGCGGCGGGCTCCGGATGATCGGTGTGGCCGACGCGCGAGTTCACGATGGCGCCGAACACCGCGACGCCCACCGCACTGCCGATCGAGCGTGCGAACATGTTGGCCGAGGTGACCACACCCCGCTCGGTCCATTCGGCGCTGGTCTGCGCGGCGATCAAGGTCGGGGTGGCGACCAGTCCCATCCCGGTGCCGATCACGAAGCAGGACGCCGCGACCTGCCACAGCGTGGAATGCTGCGTGATGAACAACGTGCTGGTGGCGCCGAGGGCGGCCAATCCGCTACCGATCAAGGCAGTGGTGCGAAAGCCGAAGCGCAGGTACACCTTTCCCGCTTGGGACGCGGCCAGCGGCCACCCCAGCGTGAGTGCGCCCACCGTCAGACCCGCGACCAGCGCCCCGGTGCCCAGCACGCCCTGGGTGAAGGTGGGGACATAGGAGGTCGCGCCGAGCACGACGGCGCCGACCAGCACCGACGCCAAGCTGCTCGCGATCACGACGCGCCGGGTGAACACCCACAGCGGCAGGATCGGATTCCGCGCTCCGCGTTCCACCAGCCCGAACAGCACGAGCACGACCGCGCCGCCCGCGAAGATCCCGATGCTCGACGGAGACGACCACGCCCAGGCTTGCCCGCCTTCGAGCAGTCCGAGGATCAACGCGCCCGCACCGAACGTCAGCAGTGCCGCGCCCAGATAGTCGACGCTCTGCCGCTGCCGGGGCGCGTTCTCGGCGAAATTACGCACCAGCATCCATCCGGCGAGCGCGGAGAGCGGAAGGTTGATCAGGAAGATCCAGCGCCAGCTGACGTACTCGGCGAACAGGCCGCCCAGCAGCGGGCCCGCCACACTCGACATGGCCCACACGCTGGCCAGATAGCCCTGGACCTTGGCGCGCTCGGACAGCGTGTACAAGTCGCCCGCGATCGTCATCGTCATCGGCTGGATCGCTCCCGCGCCGATACCCTGGACGGCGCGGAAGACGATCAGTCCGAGCATGCTGGTCGCGACGCCGCACAGCAGCGAACCAAGCGCGAACATCGCGATGCCGAACAGGATCACCGGTTTACGGCCCACGGTGTCGGCGAGTTTGCCGTAGATCGGCACCGTCACCGCCTGCGCCAGCAGATAGATGGAGAACAACCAGGGGAACTGCGCGAAGCCGCCGAGACTGTCGGTGATGGTGAGCACCGCCGTGGCGATGACCGTCGAGTCGAGCGCGACCAGCGCGGTCGCCAGCATCAGCGAGCCGAGAATGGCACCGCGCTCGGATCGGAAACCCACGGACATCGTCGCGGTCTCGGTCGCCACCCGCGGCCCCTCTCGTTCGCCTGTCTAACCACCTCGAACGACCGTATCCGGTTGCCGACTATTCCCGCATGGAATTTTTTCCGCCCTCCGAACCGGGAAAGGGCTGCTCACCGGAACATCGGTGAGCAGCCCGTGCTCCGATTTCAGTGGGACAGATCCGCCCCGGTGGGTGGCGGCTCGGCTTCGAGCACGGCGAGTTCCTCGTCGGTGAGCAGCCGCGAGCGGATCAGGAAGCGCACGCCTTCGGGCGCTTCCAGGGAGAACCCGCTACCTCGGCCGGGCACCACATCCACGGTGAGATGGGTGTGCCGCCAGTAGTCGTACTGGTCGGCGCTCATCCAGAACGGGGTGTCCGCCGCCGGGTACCCGAGCAGCAGGTCCGACCCGCCGACCCGGAACTCGCCGCGCGGGTAGCACATCGGTGCGCTGCCGTCGCAGCAGCCGCCGGACTGATGGAACATCACCGGACCGTGCTGTTCGATCAGTCGGCGCAGCAGTGCTTCCGCGGGTCCGGTGAACTCGACGCGGCGGACCGGCTGCGGCATCAGAAGAATCCGAGCTTGTCCGGCGAGTAGCTGACCAGCAGGTTCTTGGTCTGCTGGTAGTGGTCGAGCATCATGCGGTGGTTCTCGCGTCCGATGCCGGACTTCTTGTAGCCGCCGAAGGCCGCGTGCGCGGGGTAGGCGTGGTAGCAGTTGGTCCACACCCGGCCCGCCTTGATCTGGCGGCCCAGGCGGTAGGCGGCGTTGATGTCGCGAGTCCATACGCCCGCGCCGAGTCCGTAGAGGGTGTCGTTGGCGATCTTCAGCGCCTCGTCCACGGAGTCGAACGTGGTCACCGACACGACCGGTCCGAAGATCTCTTCTTGGAAGATCCGCATGTCGTTGCGGCCGGAGAAGATCGTGGGCTCGACGTAGTAGCCGCCGGGGAACTCCTCGACCTTGCGCGGGCCGCCGCCGGTGAGCACCTCGGCGCCTTCCTGGCGGCCGATGTCGATGTAGGACAGGATCTTCTCGAACTGGTCGTTGCTGGCCTGCGCGCCGATCATGGTGGCCTCGTCGAGCGGGTTGCCGCTGCGGATGGCTTTGGTCCGTTCGATGCACCGGGCGATGAACTCGTCGTAGATCGAGGAGTGGATCAGCGCGCGGGACGGACAGGTGCACACCTCGCCCTGATTGAGCGCGAACATCACGAAGCCCTCCACGGCCTTGTCCAGGAAGGCGTCGTCGGCGGCCATGATGTCGGGCAGGAAGATGTTGGGGCTCTTGCCGCCCAGTTCGAGCGTGACCGGGATGATGTTCTCGCTGGCGTACTGCATGATCAGCCTGCCGGTGGTGGTCTCGCCGGTGAAGGCGACCTTGGCCACGCGCGGGCTGGCCGCCAGCGGCTTGCCCGCTTCGACGCCGAAGCCGTTGACCACGTTGAGGACTCCCGGCGGCAGCAGATCGGCGATCAGTTCGACGACCTTCAGGATCGAGGCCGGGGTCTGCTCGGCGGGCTTGAGCACCACCGCGTTGCCCGCGGCCAATGCGGGCGCGAGCTTCCAGGTGGCCATGAGGATCGGGAAGTTCCAGGGGATGATCTGGCCGACGACGCCGAGCGGTTCCTGGAAGTGGTAGGCGATGGTGTCGGCGTCGATTTCGCTGATCCCGCCTTCCTGGGCGCGGACCGCCCCGGCGAAGTAGCGGAAGTGGTCGACCGCCAGCGGCAGGTCGGCGGCCAGCGTCTCCCGTACCGGTTTGCCGTTCTCCCACGTCTCGGCCACCGCCAGCGCCTCGAGGTTGTCCTCGATCCGGTCGGCGATCTTGTTGAGGATGTTGGCCCGTTCGGTCGTCGACGTTGCGCCCCACGCGTCGGCCGCCTGATGCGCGGCGTCCAGGGCCAGGTCGATGTCGGCGGCCGAGGACCGCGCGACCTCGCAGAACGTCTGGCCATCCACCGGGGACGGGTTCTCGAAGTAGCGGCCTTCGACCGGCGCGGTCCACTCACCGCCGATGAAGTTGTCGTAGCGCGTCGCGAATTCGACGACGCTGCCCTCGGTTCCCGGCTTCGCGTAGCTCATGGCGGGTGACTCCTCGCTGGTTGCGGACGTGATGCACACGGCGGATCGGCCGTGATGCGGGTCACTATGCCCCGCGAGGGTTGACGAAACGTTGAGGCGCGCGAGCTCAGTCGCGCAGCGCGCCGTGCAAACGGGCGACCGCGAGCGCCCGGCGTCCGTCGCCCCCGGGAAGCAAGCGCAACGCGTGTTCGTGGATCTCGATGTCGTGTGGTGCGCGCTCCCCGTAGCGCAGCGCGTGCTCGACATTTCCGCTGGACAGCACCGCGGTGCGCACACCGACTTCCAGGTACTCGCGCCACTGCACGATGCCCGGCGTGTCCGAATCCGGCAGCAGGGGGCCGCGATACAACTCGACCGCCGTCGCGGTGTCGCCCGCTTCGAGCGCCGCGAGCACGTCCACGGCGTCACAGGACAGGGGGCTCACCAGCCGATAGACCCGGCTGGTGATGTCGCCGCCGGTGGCGCGACGCAGGTAGGACATCTCCGATTTGAGCGTGCTCGTGCCGACCGGCCGGTCGCCGTACACCGCGAAGTGCAGGCGTTCGTGGGTGAAGCCCTCGGGCTCGAGCGCCAACAGCGTCAGCAGCTCCAGGTGTCTCGGGCGCAGCCGGACGGGTGCGCCGTCCCGGATCAGGCGGGCCGCGCCGAGGCAGGTCAGCCGGACCCCGGGCGCGGCCATCCGGTGGTGCAGCTTGGTCTCGATGGCGGTGACCAGGGTGCGGGCGGTGGACATGGCCAGCGGGTGGGCGCGGTCCCAGGTGGTGGACAGGTCGAGTACGCCGAGCTGGCGACCGTCCGCGCCACGGATGGGTGCGCAGTAGCAGACCCAGCCGTGCAGTGCGGCGACCAAGTGCTCGGCGGAGAACACCGTGTGCGGCTGTTCGGTGCGCAGCGCCAGCGAGAGCGCGTTCGTGCCCATGTGCGCCTCGTCCCAGCGACCGCCCGGCGCGAAGTTCACCTGTTCGGCGCGGCGGCGCATCACCGGACCACCGTGCGACCAGAGGATGGTTCCGGTCTCGTCGGTGATCGCCGCGACGTAGCCCGCGCCCTCGGTGATGTCGCGCAACTGATCGGTCAACTCGGATACCGGTGTGCGCAACGGAGATACGGCCCAGCGCGCGGTCACGTCGGCGTCGGCGAGTGGCGCGTGCTCGCAGGACGGATCGACGGTGCGCAGCGACCGCAGCCATGATTGCGCCACCTCGCTGCGCAGCGCGGAATCACCCTGCGGTGTCCCGGCGGGTATCCATCGGGACCACTCTTGTTCCAGTGCAGCGCGTCGCTGCGAGAGGGAACTGCGCTGTGCCATCTCGCGGATCCTGTATCTCGCTCCGATCGTCTCCGTGCCATCCCATCATGCCCCAGCGTACGGCCGGGCATTTGGTTTTGGCTCGCGGTCCACGGGGCTGGACGGCAACCGTCGACGGTCGGATCGCCGCGTTCCCCTCGGCGAGTGGCGCGCGAGCGCACGCGCCAGGGAATCCCGGCGGCCCGGCCGGCGATCGGTGTGCGGTCGCCCTGCGGCGGCCGCACACCGAACCGGCCGACTACGGCGTGGAGAAGCCGATCAGCGCACCGATGCCCGCGCCGATCGGGATGGTGACCAGCGCGCCGACCCCGCCGAGGAAGAAGCCGAGCACGGCGCCGATCCCCGCGCCGATGAGGGCGCCGACCCCGGCGTTGTACTGCTTGCGGGCGAGCGTCTCGTCCTCACCGACGAACTGGTTGAGGCGCTCTGTGGTGGCGGGCGAGCCCACCGGCGTCACCGTGAGGGTGCGGCCCGCGTCGGTGATCGCGGGGGCCAGCCCGTGGGTCGCGCCGGAGGCCTGGAACGTCAGCGGCAGCGTCGCGACGACCTGTCCCGTTTCGCTCCGCAGCTCGACCGCCGCGGCGTCGGCCGTCAACGCGAAGGTGCCAGTGTCGAGGGTGGTGACCACCCCTGTCCCGTCGGCGGCGGGAGCCGAGGTGAAACCGACGCCCTGCTCGACACCGTGCACACTGACCTGCGCGGGCGCCGCGGGCTGGGCGTGCGCGACGCCCGTCGCAATTCCGGTGGCCCCGACCGCGAGTAGGGCGGTTGCGGCGAATCTATTGACTCTCATCGTATTTCCCCACTTAGTCGTGTCGGCCACGAGTGCCGACGGATCCCCAAGATGCCGGTTCTCGGCCCCACCATTCTGGCCGCAGTGGATTCCCGAAGCAATCGTTCTGCGAATTCCGTGGAAAAATCCGTGCTGCG
This sequence comes from Nocardia sp. NPDC004260, assembly GCF_053603155.1. Lineage (NCBI taxonomy): Bacteria > Bacillati > Actinomycetota > Actinomycetes > Mycobacteriales > Nocardiaceae > Nocardia > Nocardia sp. NPDC004260. The sequence continues at coordinate 18,843 of NZ_JBSGEZ010000016.1, forward strand.
CTCGCGAGCAATGGGCGCATGAATTATGCGGGGACACTGGTTGTTTCGTCGACACGACGCAGCCGATTGCCCAAAATGTGCTATTGACTTGCGACGCAGCAAAATTGGACAAAGTGAGCGAGGTTGTTTCAGGAAAAGTGCTGGTTCCGCGACTGATTCAGTCGATAGCGACAGCTGTGCGCTGCTGGTCTACGGCCTCAACACCTGGTTGCCGACCTTGATGCGCAAGGCGGGCTACAGCGGGCTGGTTGATCGCGGCGGGCTACGGTCACCCGTTGGGCTTCTACGCCTTCGCCGCCGCCGCGGTTGTCGCGCCGTCGCTCATCCCGCGGGCCATCGCTGATGCCTCGAGCGTAGGGATGCCGGCAGCGAAGTGAGACCGGCGATCGTCTCGCCCACGGCGGCAGATGATTCCGGTTCCGCGCTCACGACACCGCGCGGAGCCGGGATCACCTGGCCGACTATGCGGGATCGTTCCTGCTCAGAACGCGCTACCGGAGCCGGGCAGCAGCCAGGCGATGCCGGGCCATACGCCGAACGGGCTGCCCCAGTAGCCGAACGGGCTACCCCAGTAGCCGCCGTAGCCGCCCCACCCGCCGTAGCCACCCCAGCCGCCGTAGCCGCCGTGGCCCCACCCGCCGTGGCGGTGCCAGCCGCCGTGGATCTCGTCGGCCTGAGCCGTCTGTGTAACGGTCGGCTGCGCCACAGCGGGTGCGGCGACCGCGGGCACGGCGGCCGCGGCAACGGGGGTCAGTGCGAGCGCGGCGACCATCGCCACGCGGACAACCGCTCGCCGGGCGCGTCCGGTCTCGACGTCGTGAATCATCGGTACTTCCTCACTTCGGTACGTCATCGTCCGGTCGGTGACCGATTCGGAAAGGTCATCGACCCAATCTCACCACCACGCATCGTACCGTTGAATAACGGTACGTTCAATGTGGTTCGGTCGTGCGAAAATTCGCGGCGCGTATGTCGGCGCTCGTGCCGGGCGGCCACGCTGGGTACCGTCGGGTCAGCGGACACTCGAGAGGAGTCGACTGATGGCGACCAGTGCCGACGTGCTGACCGACGCTTACGAGCGGATCAGGGAGGTGGTGCACGAAGCGGTCGACGGACTGGGGGAGGACATCCTCGCTCACCGCATCGATGCGGGCGCCAACTCGATCGCGTGGTTGATCTGGCACCTGACCCGTGTGCAGGACGACCACATCGCGGATGTGGCCGGTATCGAGCAGGTCTGGACCGCCCACGGCTGGTACGACCGCTTCGGTCTACCCATCGACAAGGGCGCGACCGGCTACGGCGACCAGCCTGCCGACGTGGCGGTGGTCCGAGCGCCCGCCGAGTTGCTCACGGGGTATTACGACGCGGTGCACGAACAGACGCTGCGCTTCGTCCGGGGGCTGGTGGACGGCGATCTGGACCGCGTCGTGGACACCCGATGGGATCCGCCGGTGACGCTCGGTGTGCGGCTGGTCAGCGTGATCTCGGACGATCTGCAGCATGCGGGCCAAGCGGCGTTTCTGCGCGGCGTGCTGGAACGAACGAGATAACCGGCACCGGGAAGTCACCGGCCCTGCGCGGCCCGCGCTGTGACGTAAGTTGATGCCGCGCAAGCCGAAGGTTCACAGAGAGTGCCGCCGTGGTCGTGAAGAGTGTTCTGGTCGGTCTCGCCGTGCTCGTTCTCGTGGGAGTCGTCGTGCTCACGGTGGTCGGTGCGCACTGGTATATATGGCGGCGACTCGTGCGGGACACGACCACAGCGGGTTCCCGCACGCGTCGCGTCGGCACCGCCATTGTTTTGGCAGGACCGTTGCTGCTGTTGGGCACGACGGTGGCGGAGTTGGCGTCCGCTCCGTTCGCGTTGGTCCGGATCATCGCCTGGCCCGGCTACCTGTGGGGCGCGTTGTTCATATACCTGCTGCTCGCGCTGGTGGCCGGCGAGCCGATTCGAGCTTTGGCGCTGCGCTGGTCTGATCGAGGCCCGGTGCCACGCGAACCGGAGACATATGCGGAAACCGGGTTCGCGTCGGAGTCCGTGGCGAAAGCCGGGTCGGGGTCGGGTTCCTCGGCGGGAGCCGTGCCCGTGCAGGAGTCGTTGGCGGGGACCAGGTCTGAGCTGGAGTTCCCAGTGGGAGCTGGGCTCTGGCCCGAGTCGTCGGCGGGGGCGGGGTCTGGGGCGGCGTTCCCAGCGGCAGCCGAGTTAGCGCCGGAGTCGTTGTCGCGGCCCAAGTCTGGGCTGAAGTCGTCAACGGGAGCTGGGTCAGCGCCGGAGTCGTCGGTTGGAGCTGGGGCTGGGCCGGAGTCGTCGGTTGGAGCTGGGGCTGGGCCGGAGTCGCCGGCGAGGGCCGGGTCCGAGCTGGAGTCTTCAGCGGAAAGCGGTTCCACCTCGGCGAGAACCGTCTCCGCTCCGGAGTCCCCGCGGGGCACGACCGCTCCGGCCGAATCCCCGCTGACCCGGGTGCCGCGCCGTGTCTTCGTCGCGCGGGTGATGGGTGGCGCCGCCGTCGCCGCGGCCGCGACCACGGTCGGCATCGGCGCCCATGGCGTGCTCGACGGACCCAGTGTGAAGCGGGTCGCCGTGCCGCTGGCGAAGTTGCCGCGCCGAGCGGACGGGTTCCGCGTCGCGGTGGTGAGCGACGTGCATCTCGGCCCGATCCTGGGACGCGGCTTCGCCGAACGCGTGGTGCGCACCGTCAACGACACCCGGCCCGACCTCATCGCGGTCGTCGGCGACCTGGTGGACGGCAGCGTCGAACACCTCCGCTCGGCCGTCGAGCCGCTGGCCGGACTGCGTGCCCGCCACGGTGCGTTCTTCGTGACCGGGAATCACGAGTACTTCTCCGGCGCCGAGCGGTGGGTGGAGCATGTCCAGGAACTCGGCATGCATCTGCTCGCGAACGCTCGCGCCGAGTTGCCCGGATTCGACCTGGCGGGCGTGAACGACGTGCAGGGCGAGCGAACCGGACAGGGCCCGGACTTCGGCAAGGCGCTCGGCGACCGCGACCGCACGCGCACCGCCGTGCTGCTGGCGCACCAGCCCGTGCTGATCGAGGACGCGGTGGCGCACGGCGTCGACCTGCAGCTGTCCGGCCACACCCACGGCGGCCAGCTCTGGCCGGGCAATTACCTTGCGGCCCTGGCGAATCCGACCGTCGCCGGGCTGGAACGGTACGGCGACACCCAGCTCTACGTCTCCAGGGGGGCCGGGGCGTGGGGTCCGCCGGTGCGGGTCGGCGCACCGTCGGACATCACCGTCGTAGAACTCGTGTCGCTCCAGGCTTGAACGCGAAACCCGCGGGTCAGCCGAACAGGCCGCCGAGCACACCGCCGCTCTGGCCGGCCTCCTGCCCGCCGCCGGTGCCTCCGACGAAACCGCCCGGCGGCAGCTCCGACGGCTGCACGATGACGAAGCCGCGTCCGGAGAACGACAGCGTCATCCCCTCGCCGGTGCTGCGGCCCATCAGCCTGCCCAGCCCGAACGAATCATTGCGTTTGATGCCGGTCTGCAGGCTCGACGACCACGCCACCGCCGCCTGCGGATCGGCGTAGGTCGGCTGGTCGACGTTGAGCACCACGGGCGTACCGTGCGTGGTGATGGCGATGCGGCCGCGGCCGGTGAAGACGCAGTTGAACAACCCGGCGTTGCTCGCGAATCCGGCGGCGCCCTGCACCATCCGGATGTCGTAGCGCAGGCCGGAATCGAAGGCGAGCACATTGGCGCCGTTGATGGTGAGGCCGTCGGTGCCGTCCAGATCAATGGTGTGCACGTCGGCGGCGCCATTGGCGACGAACAGGTCGCCGCGCCCGGACACCTTCATCAGCGGAACGCCCTCACCGGTCAACCGCTGCTGGATCGCCCGGCCGATCCCGCCCGCGCCGAGCGCCTGGAACTGCAGATCGCCCTGGTAGGCGACCATCGATCCGGCCCGAGCCATGACCTCGCCGTTGACGGCCACCTTGATCATCTTGCCGCCCTGCTTCTGGATGCCCGCGCCGGTGACTTCGGCGTGGCTGGGGGCGAACAGTTCGCTCTGCATCGGCAGCGCTCCTTGCTGAGGTGAGGGCATCGGTGGCGGCGGCACCGCGGCGGCCGGCGCGGAATAGGCCGGTTGCGGTGGGTAGGCGGGCTGGTACGCGGGAGGTGGCGCAGGGTGGTGTGCCGGGGGCGGCGCAGGTCGGTATGCCGGTGCGGGAGCGGGTGACGAGGTCGGCTGGGCCGGTTCATCATCGATGTTCACACCGAAAGCCGTTGCGATACCAGCCAAACCGTTGTCGTACCCCTGGCCGACCGCACGCACTTTCCATCCGCCGCCGCGGCGGTAGATCTCGACGCACACCACGGCGGTCTCGGTGCTCAAGCCCGTCATCGGAAAGGCGAGTGTGCTCGACGAAGACGCGATGGTCGCGCGCAGCGAGCCCGCGGCGGCGAAAGTCGGTGGCCCGCTGCCGTCGAGGCTCGCGGTGACCACGACGCGGTCCACGTCGCTGGGCAGCGCGCCGGTCTGGATGTCCACCACGTCGCCCGCGCCCTGGCCGTGCCGGTAGGTGACGCCCGGGGCGACCGGTTGATTGAAGAACACGAAATCGGCATCGGAGCGCACGCGCCCCGCCGAGTTCAGCAACAGCGCCGATACGTCGACGGGAGCCGAGCAGGTGACGGTCACCGCCAGCCGGTCGCCGGGCGCGGGGCGGTTCTCACCGCGGGCGAGATCGGTCACGGCAGGCCGTCCGATCCGCGGCGGTGTCGGGTTGACATGCGATTCACGGGCTCCAGTGTGTCGTGCACCCGCAACCCGCGCCACACGCGTACTCGGAATGGGCTGCCACCAGGCGTTTTCTTGTCACGCAGCCCCATTCGCTCGGGCCGGGCTCGCTGGTCGGGTGCGGTACCGGCAACTGCTCGCCGAGCGGACCGAACAGCGACAACAGCGCCGCATGGCGCCCGCGTCGACGTGAGCCGGCGCGAGGTCGCCACGACGCGGGCGGATCGCCATCTGTGCGCGAGAGACGGGGAACGTATCCGCGCATTCATCGCGTGATGGGAGCGCGCGGTAGTGATCGAGCGGAGGTGCCGAATCCGCCTGGCTGCTATGGCGAATCCCCGTGACCTGGAGGAGCCCGGCCGGGTCTGCCGGGCTCCGAGGCTGGTCAGAGGACTTCGGCGTACATGGTGCCGTCGAGGATGCCGAACTCGACCTGTCCGGGGAACAGGGGCAGCGCGCCGGTGGCGTGCTGGGTGTGGTTGAGGGCGATCGTTTCGGTGGCCCACCGGTGCAACGGCTCGGGTAGCCGCAGAACCCGGTGGTCGGTGCAGCGAACATAGGGATAGGTGATCTCGCCCGGCCGGGCGAGCGGGTTGTGGATGGCGAGCGCGGCGATGTCCAGGACCAGGCCGGTCTGCTTGGCGGAGGCGACGGTCGGTGGCTGCAGTTCGATGTCGTCCATGACCGAAGACGGTAGCTCGAAGGATGCCCAATGCGGGTGATTCCCGCTGAATGTCCTTTGGATTTGATAGAAAATGGGGGACGGCGAGGTTCATCTATTCGGGTGAACCCCACCGCTACCACCAGCGATCGCGGCACGCTTGGGCGTGCGGTGCCGCGCCGGATGTCCCGGAGCCACCGGGACGGTGACGAGCCTAAGCGACGCTGAAGATTCGCGGAGGCGTTTCCGCGGATTCGGCAGGAGTTGCCGACCGGCCCGGATCCGGGGGCGACCGGTCGGTAACCGCCGTCGGAATGTCCGGTTTCCGGCAGCCCGGCTTACTATGCCAGCGGTGTGAAACAAGCTGTGCGCGTTGCTTATCCGGCACGGCTGCGTGCTTTTCGGTCTACTTCAGGAGGGTGGAAGACGTGCTCTATGTAGTCATCGCGGCCATTGTCGTGACCTTGTTGGCCGTGTCGGCCGTGGCGATGGTGTGGGATCCGCGCCGCCGTGCGGAGTCGGACGAATACGACTACGAGTACGACATGCGCGAGGACGATGCCCTGGCGGACGAGTACGCCCGCCCGCGCAATGTCGAATGGCCGCGCAAGGAGAGCGTCTGATCGGCGGCAACGGCCGCCCGACGGGCGGTGGCGACCCTGGCGCCCAGCCGAGTGTGGCTGGGCGCCATTGTTTTTCGGCGAATTCCGCCCGAAGGCCGGGATCCGGTCACGCTACGGTGAAGTCGCGCCACGACGCGTGCAGGCCCTGCCCGCGCAGCGACGTGCTGCGCCCGTCTTCGATCGGATGCAGGGTGATGATGCCGAAACCGATCTGCACCGTCTCCGGCAACCGCGGCGCGCGCGTGGTGTACACCGGGATGTCGTCGACGTACCAGCCGGCGGTTCCCGCGGCGCGGTCGATGGTGACGCTGTAACGGTGGAATTCGCCGGGTTTGATGTCGACCCCTGCCAAGGGCGCGTGCACGACGTGGGTGAACGCCTCCTCCGCGGGCACGACGCCCGGTACGAACAGTCGTTCGTGAATGGCGTACGCGTGCCTGCTCGTCGCGATGAGGTCGAAGACCTGGGCGCTGCTCATATCGAGGACGTTGAACGCGGCGAAGCCGTCCCGGTAGTCCTCGCCGGTGACGCCGATGTTCTCCGCCGCCAGCTCCACCGCGAAGGTCCGCGGTCCGCCGGTCAGATCGAACGTTTCGGTCGACACCAGCAGATGCTTCGGGTTGTCCAGAATCTGGACCTCGGCGTGGGATCGGGTGAAGGCGTCGATCCGGACCGATACCGCGCCCTCGCCGACCTCGGTGCGGGCGGCCGGGTCGGCGTAGCGCCACGTCTGGTCCGGTCCGAGGGGGACTTCGAGGAAGCGCCACCGGTCTTCGCGTAGATCCGGTCCGCTCAGGTCGTCATATACCATCGTGGCAGTTACCTTTCAGCCGATTCGTTCGGGGGATCCGATAGGTCGTCCTCGGTCGCCCGGCGGCGCAGGGGGGTCACGACGCCGTTCGACGATCCGGACTTGTAGCCGACGCCGCCGAGTAGCAGACGTTCCTCCGTCAGCCGCGGCCGCAGCGCGGGCCCCATCGGCCACCAGTCGTCGAGTTCGACCAGGCCGGGCTCGATCAGTTCCAGATCGCCGAAGTACGAGGCGATCTGCTCCCTGGTGCGGTACCACCCCGAGCCAAGGCCCATTTCGGTGAAACGCCGTTGCAGCTCGATGGCCATCTCGTGCGCCTCGCCGCCGTCGGCGGGATCGTAGAAATGCGTGATCGCGACGTAGGAGCCGGCGGGCAGCGCATCGATGTACTGACGCATGATCCCCGCCGGATCGAGATCGTCGTCGACGTGATGCAGGATGCCGCACAGGATCAGCGCCAGCGGTCGGGTGAGGTCGAGGTGCTGGGTCACCTCGGAGTTCGCCAGCAGGGTTTGCGGGGTGGTCAGATCCGCGGGCACGAAATGGGTGAACTCGTTGCGCTCGAGCAGTACGCGGCCGTGGATGTTGCACACCGGATCGTTGTCGACGTACACCACGCGCGCCGCGGGGTTCTGCTGTTGCGCGATCTCGTGTGTGTTGCCGACGGTGGGCAGACCGGCGCCGATGTCGAGGAATTGGCCGATGCCGACGGTCCCGGCCAGATAGCGCACGACGCGGTGCAGCCAGCGGCGATTCATGCGGGCCACGTCGCTCTGCCGCGGTGCGACTTCGGCGACTCGGTCGCGTACGTAGCGGTCTACTTCGTAGTTGTCCTTGCCGCCGAGGGTGGCGTCGTAGACGCGGGCGATGCTCGCGCGTGTCGTGTCCACGCCTACCGGCGCGCGGACACCGGTCTGGGGAGCGGAATCGGACATGGAGACCTCTCTCTAGTTTCCGTCGCCTGGCTCACCAGCCTAGGGACCGCCGAATCGGGGAGCAATCCGTGCGGATGCATTCGGCCAGTGCTGCTTTCGTGAACCGATGGCGGCCTTGCCGAGCGCGACCGAGCATGGGAACCGGTCGGTATTCATCGGTTGCGGGCGATGACTCAGGACGCGCCGGGCCGGTACAGCACCCGTCCGGGCAGCCACCCGCCCTGGACATGCGTCACGCGCCACCAGTCGATGTGCACCTCCACCGCCTCGATGGGCGTGGACAAGAACGGTTCGATCTGTGGCTCCTTCCGTAACAGCGTCCGGAACGTCTCCTCCCGCTCGCTCGCGCCGGTGCGGACCACGGCCGTGCCGAGGCCTTGTGCGAACGGGTTGAGGAATCCGTCGGGGACGACCTTGACTCCGACGCTGGGATTGGCGCGCAAGCCGTCCAACGTCCGTCCGCTCGACTCGAGCACGAGCGTCAAGCGGAACGGATCGCCGTTCAGCTCGGCGAAGAACGCGTTCGAGCACCAGTTCACGCCCGCTTTCGACGTGGCGAGGTCGATGCTGGTGAAGCCGAGGACACCGGTCAGCTTGTCCTGGATGTCCTGATCGGTGATCCGCACGTCGTTCGATGTCATGTCGGGCTCCGTGGTGGGGGACGGGTTCAGGTTTTGCGGCCGACGCCGCCGAGTATGAGACGTTCATCCGGCCACGGCGTGCGCAGCGCTGGGCCGCCGGGCCACCATTCGTGCAGTTCCACCAATCCCGGTGGAACCATTTCCAATCCGTCGAAGAAAGCCTGGATCTCCGCGCGGGTGCGCCAGCGTCCGGTGCCGAGGCCCCCGTCGTGCAGTGCTCGTTCGGCCAGTCTGGCCAGCGCGTGCAGCTGTTCGCTCTCGGCGGCCGGATCGAAGAAGTGGCTGATCATCACATAGGACCCCGGAGCGAGGCGATCGATATACCGCCGCATGATGCCCGCCGGGTCCCGATCGTCGTCGACGTGGTGCAAGGTGCCGCACTGCATCAGCAGCACCGGTCGGGTCAGATCGAGGTAACCGTTGACCGCGGGGTCGTCGAGCACGTCGTCCGGCCGGGTCAGGTCCAGGTCGAGAAAGTGAGTGCGTTCGTTGGCTTCCAGCAGCTTGCGCCCGCGCGCGGCGCAGATCGGGTCGTTGTCCACGTAGACCACCGCGACCTCGGCGCCGAGTTCCTGGGCGACCTCGTGGGTGTTCTTCTGCGTGGGCAGCCCACTGCCGAGATCGAGAACCTGGTCGACACCCGCCGACCGCGTGACGTACCGGACCACCCGCTCGAGCCAGCGCCGATTCGCGGCGCCGACGTCGTCCTGGTGCGGCACCGCCTTCTTCAAGCGCTGGTACACCTGCCGGTCGGACTCGAACCAGTCCGTCCCGCCGAGGGCATAGTCGTACACCCGTGCGATACTGGGTATCTCCGGGTCCACACCCGCTAGTCGGGTCGATCCCTCTGCCGACGTCATGGCGCTCCTCCTCCGCGTGGCCACCGTCGGGGGCGACTCTACGCACAGCCGCCTCGGCGCGCCGGGGAATTCGGCCCGGATATTGCGTTGGCGCTCTTGCGAATCCATTCGTGCGTATCCGATTCGCGGCACGCGCTCGCGTCCGGGCCGGTGTCTGCGTGCGGCCGAGTAGGATCGTCAGCCGACGTTCCGACAGCTGTGATGGTGGAGGCACTACGCCGCGCGGTCTAACCCCCGATCGGCCGGAGGCATGCATGACCAACGACGAGGACAGTGGTGACAACGCCGAATTCCCTGCGGCAGAACGTGGTCCGACGGTACTGCGGATCGCGCTCGGCAGCCGGTTGCGTCAGCTGCGCGAGGGCTGCGGAATCAGCAGGGAGGCGGCGGGCGACGCGATCCGTGGATCGCATGCCAAGATCAGCAGGCTGGAGCTTGGCCGGACGGGGTTCAAGGAACGCGATCTGCACGACCTGCTGAACCTCTACGGAGTTGTCGACCCCGCTGAACGCGAAACGTACTTCGAGCTGGCTCGGCGGGCCAACGACCCGGGATGGTGGCAGCACTACAGCGATCTGCTCCCGGCGTGGTTCGAGACCTACATCGGCCTCGAACAGGCCGCCACCACGATCCGCACCTACGAGGCGCAGTTCGTCCCTGGGCTGCTGCAGACCGCCGATTACGCACGGGCGGTGATCCAGCTGGGCAACACCGACGAGACCGAACGCCGCGTCGCCATTCGCATGCGCCGCCAGCAGATCCTCTACCGTGCCGCCGCTCCCACGCTATGGGCTGTCATCGATGAGAACGCGCTACGCAGGCCGGTCGGCGGGGTGGAGGTGCTGCGCGAGCAGATCGAGCATCTGGTCACGATGGCCGACCGTCCCAGCATCCGGATCCAAGTGTTGCCGTATGCGGCGGGTGGGCACTCCGCCGCGGGCGGCCCGTTCAGCATCCTCCGGTTTCCCGAGCCCGAGCTGCCCGACATCGTCTACACCGAGCAGCTCACCAGTTCCCTGTATTTCGACAAGCAGCGCGATGTCGAGCTGTACATGTCGGTCATGAACCGGATCAGCGTGGAGGCGCTTTCCCCGGCCGAGAGCGTGCGCTTCCTGCGCGGGCTGCTCAACGAGCCGCAATCGGGCGAATAGGACTGACTCGATCGGCGTTTCGGAGTGCGATATCCGTGCTCCACGTGTCTGCGCCGGCTCGGCGCGGGAAGTTTGCCAACAGGGTCGCGGGCGACCGGGGAGTCGCCGCCGCGTGCTGTCGGTGCCGGGATCGCGTCGTGCGCTCGGACACCGGTCGGTCGGCGCGGAGCGGCGGAGAGCGAAGGCTTCGAATCGAATCCTCGTTCCGTGCCGTGAAATCCGTTGTCGTCGGCGACAACTCGGTGAAATGCGATCGGCAGCAGGTAACGGTTCGATATCGCTCCATCGCGGCCGATGCTGATTTGTTATCGAGCAGCCTGCGTTCACCTCGATTTTCGAGGTTTTCGAGACCGGTGGCGCCAATGCACATGCACGCGCGCATGTACGTACCGATGGACGATCACCGACGCGACGCGGCCGCTGTGGTGTGGCAGTATCCCTGTCGAGGTCGGGGTCTGAGGATCGGCTCGGGCACTGGCTGGTTCGGCCACGGCGGCCCCAATGCGAGTTGGGGCCGCCGGCGGAGCCGTCGCGAACCGCTCCGGTATCCGGATTGCCGATAGTTCACGGCGTCAGCACGATCCGAATCGGATTGCCCTCCTTGCTTTCCAACGCGTGTACCGCTTTGTCCGCTTCGGACAGGGGGAGCACGGCACTCACCGACTTGGCGAAATCGAGCCGATGCGCGCGGCGCAGGCGCACGAGTTCGAGCACATGGTCGGGCTCGGAGCCGTAATGCCCGCGCAGCTGTTGCTGCCGAAAACTGAAGATGGTGCCGTTGGTGATCGTGATCGGCTTGTCGGTGAGCCCGACCAGCACCAAGCGTCCCTCGTCGGCGAGGCATCCGACGGCTTGTTCGCGCACGGGCGCGAAGCCGGCGAAGTCGAACGCGGCATCGAGTCCCGCTCCCGCGGTGGCGGCGTACACCTTTTTCGCCAGTTCCGGGTCGGCCGGATCGAGGGCGAGGTCCGCCCCGAATTCGAGCGCGCGCTGCCGGGCGGCGGGCAAGGGATCGACCGCGATGATCGGCGCGGCGCCGATCAGCCGGAGCAACTGCACCCCGTGCGCGCCGAGCCCGCCCACGCCCCACACGCCGGCCGACTCCGCGGCCCGCACCTGACCGGTACGGGTGATGGCGGCCCACGGCGTCGATACCGCGTCGGGGATGAAACAGGCCTGCTCGAACGGTAGGTCGCCGGGGATCGGCACCAGGGTGTCCGCGGTGGCCAGCGCGTATTCCGCCCAGCCGCCGTCGTAGTCAACGCCGCGGGTGTAGGTCTTGCCGTCCCGGATCTCGCCCGCCTGCAACAACACCCGGTCGCCCGGCTGGGGACCCTGCACCTCGGGCCCGAGGGTGTGCACCGTACCCGCGACCTCGTGCCCGAGGGTGACCGCGTCGCCGGCCAGGTACATCGGCGACAGCACCCCCTCGATGAGGTGGACATCCGACAGGCAGACACCGGCGGCCGCCACCTCGATCAGTACCTGACCCCGGCCCGGGGTCGGCACCGGGACGTCCTCCATGCGGAACCGATGCCCGTCGGCGGCACGCGGGAACAGTCGTCCAGCAAGCATGTTCAACTCCTCAGCAGGCCGATCGGTTGATGTCCACCGCGCGTTCCGGGGCGATCGATCAGGGCGTCCATGTGAGGCGGCCGCCCTCGAAGTCCTGGGCTTTCCCGTTCTCGAAGTCGTACTCGTCGCTGGTGGGGTAGCCGTAACGCCCGGCTTCGCCCCCCGCGGCCTCCCAGTGCTCGCGAATGGATCCCCAGACGACATGGGCGCCGGTGCGCGGGGCGTAATAGATGGCGCCGCCGCCGAACAGGTTGTAGCGGCCGTTGCCCGCGCGGGCGGGGGATTCGTCGGTGATGGGGAACCCGAGCGGGCTGCTCTCCCAGCCGAAGGAACCCCACTTGTCACGGATCACGCCGCCGATCTGATGCGCGGCGGTGCCGAGCGACCAATAGATCGAGCCGTTCTGAAAGACGCTGTAGCTTCCCGGCTTCGATGGTGTCGCCACCTCCCGCGCCACGGGGTAGCCGAGCGCTCCGCCCTCGTAACCGAGATTGCCCCATTTGTCGCGGATGGCGCCACCGACCTGACGGGCGCCGGTGTCGGGGTGCCAGTAGATGGACGAGCCGCGCTCGAACGCTTGGTAGCGGCCGCCGCGCGCAGCGGAGTCCTCGGGTGTGACGGGGTCGCCGAAAAACGCGGGCCCACCGGCCTCGTCGTACTCCACTTCGATCGCTCCGCCCACGTCATAGGGGCCGATCGGGCGCGCCGCCGCATCGGGGACGATGCCTGCGAGCAGGATGCCGAGCGCGGCGACGATGGCGAGCGCGCCACGGGTGCGCGAGTGGTTCGGGCGACGGTGCCGTGCCAAAGTGAACTCCTGTGCATCTCGGGTGGGTGCGGGATGGAGCTGAAGCTTTCGGTCGGCGTGCGGAGATCAAGTTACCTCGCCGGGTCGCGATGCGGAGCGATACGAGGTACTCGAATGCCCTGGTGTCGTGCGGTGCGGTGGTCGGCGGCCATCCAACTCGTCCTGGGCTCCGAACATACTGGCGGTGCTACCGTGCCCACGGTCGCACCTTCTCGGATACGGTGCCGCCGGGGCTGGGTGCTCGCACCCTGCCTCGGCGGTGTCATGAACGGAACATGTTGCCGGGCAAGATGAGTCCGATCTCAGCGGAGGACGTTCGCCGCCTCGGCGGCGATGGTCGCGGCGACCGCACCGAGGGCGGGGGAGTCCAGACGCCACTGCTGCCAGTACAGCGGGACATCGATGACGACGCCGGGATCGATCGAGACCAAGCGGCCGTCGGCTCGGTCCTCGCGGGTCTGCAGATCCGGGAGCATGCCCCAGCCGAGCCCGAGCCGGACCGCCTCGGCGAATCCGGTGGACGAAGGCACATAGTGGCGTGGCGGATTCAGCGGCTTGCGACCGCGCCTGCGCAGGAGGCGATCCTGCAGGTCGTCTTTGCGGTCGAACAGCACGACCGGAGCCGCGGCGTAGGACTTCGCCGTCGCCCCGTCGGCGAACCAGCCGGCGGCGAATTCCGGACTCGCCATCGGCCGGTAGCGAATCGCTCCGAGTCGATCGACCTTGCAGCCCTGCACCGGCTGGGCGGTCGAGGTGATCGCCGCCATCACGGTGCCGTCGCGCAGTAGTCGCGTGGTGTGTTCCTCGTCCTCGCGATGGATCTCGAAGCACACGCCGCGCGGTGCGCGGGCCAGCGCGGGCAGCACCCAGGTCTCCAGGGAATCGGCGTTGACCGCGATGGGCACCCGGATCGGGCCGTCGGAGGGTTCGCCGCCGAGTTCGCGTGCGGTGTCGCCCGTCAACAACTGGATCTGCCTGGCCAAGCGCAGGACGGCCAGTCCGGATTCGGTGGCGCGCACCGGTTTCGTGCGCTGCACGAGAATCCGGCCCGCGGCGTCCTCCAGCGCCTTGATCCGCTGACTGATCGCCGACGGCGTGACACTCAGCCGTCGGGCCGCGGCGTCGAAGGTCCCCTCGGTGATCACGGCGTCGAGTGCGCGGAGCTGGTCGAGCTGGAGATCCATATTAAGAAAGCGTAATGATAGATAAGAATCTTTAGCTTGTCTGGGTATGATCCGCGGCCTTAGCGTCGCTGGACGTGAGCGTTTCCTCGGCGGTGGTTGCGGCTGTGTCCGGTTTGGGCTTCGGCCTGTCGTTGATCGTGGCGATCGGTGCGCAGAACGCGTTCGTGCTGCGGCAAGGGATCAGCGGCAGGCACGTGCCTGCGGTGGTCGCGGTGTGCGCGGTGTCCGACATCGTGCTGATCGCGGCCGGGGTCGGCGGGTTCGGCGCGGTCGTCCAAGCGGCTCCGGGGGTGCTCGTGGTGGCGCGCTACGCCGGAGCGGCGTTCCTGATCGGCTATGCGGTGCTGGCGGCACGGCGGGCCCTCGGCTCCGCCGCGCTGAGCGCCGAATCCGGGCGGACCACCGCGGCGCTCGGCGCGACGGTGGTCACCTCCCTCGCGCTGACCTGGCTCAACCCGCACGTCTACCTGGACACCGTGGTGCTGCTCGGCTCCCTCGCCAGCACGTACGCGAGCCCGGATCGCTGGTTCCTCGGCGCGGGGGCGATGTGGTTCACCGCACTGGGCTTCGGTGCGCGTCTGCTCGGCCCGCTGTTCGCCCGTCCGCGCGCTTGGCGCGTGCTGGATTCGGTGATCGCGACGGTGCTGCTCGGCCTCGGGCTCGGACTGTTGTGCAGCGGGTGAGAGCGGGATGTCACAGCTGTGCCTTGGCCTTCGCCGCGAACTCGTAGTCGGCCTGCCACTCAGGGCCGGAAACGGCGAGGATGACGCGTGCCGCACCCGCTTCCGCGTAGGCGGCCAGTTGCTCGGACGCACGGCCGAGGTCAGTTGCCAGAGTGGGTGCCACGACCGTCACGGTGAGCGGCGGGCGGCCGTATTCCGCGGCGAGCGCGGCCAGTTCGGCCACATGCGCGCCGACCTGGTTCGGCTCCAGTCCGATGGCGACCCAGCCCTCGGCGTATTCGGCGGCGCGGCGTCGCGCGCGCTCGGCGTCGCCCGCCACGAGCACCGGCGGCATGGTCGCACCGGGTGCCAACGCGACCTCGGTGCCGTCCGGGAGGACGACCGGCCGCCCGGCGACCAGGCCGGGCAGCACGCGCAGTGCCTCGTCGGTGCGACGGCCGCGCTCGGCGAAGGACGCTCCGGCGGCACGCCATGCGACATCCCCGTGCGCCGGGTTGCCGGTGCCGACCCCGAGGATCAGCCGGTCGCCGGAGACATACTGCAGCGTGGCGATCTGCTTCGCGGCCCACGCGACCGGCCGCAACGCCAGCAATAGCACGCCGTAGCCGATGCGGATGCGGTCGGTCGCGGCGGCGGCGGTGGCCAGCACCACGGTGCTGTCCAGCATCGGCGCGCTGGCCACGAGATGGTCCGTCGACCAGACCGAGTCGAGGCCGCCCTCCTCGGCGAGGCGGGCGGCGGCACGCACGTCACCGAGGATGGGTCGTGCGGGATCAGGCGTCGAGGTGGGCAGGATGATGCCGACTTCCAAGGTCATGGTGTCGACGCTACGAACACCGGGCGCTCGCGCCAATGTCCCGACCGCTCGAGTCGATATCCCGGACACTCACACCGAACTTGCTACCGTGTAACGCCTTTCGCCCGACGACGACTTGCGGGTAGCGCGCCCGTGCGATGCGGCTGTCGACGCGCATGGGTGGGCGGCAGGAAGAACAGCAGCGGCGGCCCGGACGGATAATCGGCCGGATGCTGGAGCCTGCACCTGTTCCCCGGTTCGAACAGCAGTCGTGCCGATCGCCGGACACGGTCCGGCGCGAGCGGCCCGCGCCCACCCCTGCGGCTAGGGTGGGGCGCATGGTCGAGTCGACGCGAATCGTGCTTGCTTCCCGACCGGTGGGTGCGCCCACCGCGGAGAATTTCCGGACCGAGACCGCGGAACTCCCCGCTCCGGGCGAGGGCGAAGTTCTGCTGCGCACCCTGTACCTGTCGCTCGACCCGTACATGCGCGGCCGGATGAGTTCGGCGAAGTCCTACGCCGAACCGGTCGAGATCGGCGCGGTGATGGTCGGCGAGACCGTGGCCGAAGTGGTCGAATCCCGCGACCCGTCGCTGACGAAAGGCGACGTGGTCTCGGCCTATTCGGGGTGGCAGTCCCATGACGTCGTCCCGGCGCGCGGCGTGCGCAAGCTCGACCCCGGCAGGGTTCCGGTCTCGACCGCCCTCGGCGTGCTCGGCATGCCGGGCTTCACCGCTTACGCAGGGCTGCGCAAGATCGGCAGACCCCAGCCGGGTGAGACGCTCGTGGTCGCCGCGGCCACCGGACCGGTGGGCTCGGCCGTCGGCCAGATCGCCAAGATCGACGGCGCCCGCACGGTGGGGATCGCGGGCGGCCCGCGCAAGGTCGCCTATCTGAACGAACTCGGCTTCGATGTCGCGCTCGACCACCGCGCTCCCGATTTCGCCGAGCAGCTCGCGGCGGCGGTCCCCGACGGCATCGATGTCTATTTCGAGAATGTCGGCGGCGCGGTGGCGGACGCGGTGTACCCGCTGCTGAACACCTACGCGCGTGTGCCCGTCTGCGGGCTGGTCGCCGAGTACAACGCCACCGGCTCCCCGGAGGGCCCGGACCGGCTGCCCGCCTACTACAGCCGGATCCTGACCAAGAGCCTCACGGTGCGCGGGTTCATTCAGAGCGAATTCGTCCGTGAGCTGTACCCGGAATTCTTGCGCGAGATGGGCGAGTGGGTCGCCGACGGACGCGTGCGGTACCGCGAGGACGTCGTGTCCGGCTTGGCCGCCGCACCCGAGGCGTTCATCGGCATGCTGGAGGGCCGCAACTTCGGCAAGCTGGTCGTGCGGGTCGCCGACTGATCAGCTCGCCACCGCGCCGCCGCCGATCCCGAGGTAGACCACCATCAGCACGAACAGGAACCAGCCCGCGCCCTGCCAGATGGGCCAGGTCCGGCCGCGGCGCCACTGCACGTAGGTTTCGACGAAGGCGCCGATGCCGCCGATCAGCAGCACCACCGACGGCCCGAGCACCACGGCGACCTGCGCGGCGGTATCGCACAGCAGGTTGTCCGCGTCCGCGCACTCGCGCTGCGCGGCCCACAGCACGGCCAGCAGGAAGACCAGCGCGGCGGTGGCGAGCACCGAAGCGACGTAGGTCGCGGCGCGCCGGAATCCGCGCGGATCGCGCCAGCGTTTCTCGACGTCTTCGACCATGTTCACCACCTCGCCGTCCCTGGCCCCCGGTTCCTCCGACGTGATTGCCGAACGGCGGCGGCTCAAACGCCGCTCAGGGTTTGCGTCCGACGCCGGCCAGGTACCAGGCGGACCGCGTCGTGGCCGGGGCGACATCTGTGTCCGGGCGCCACGCGTCCACCGGAACGATTCCCGGCTCGACGAGTTCCGTTCCGGCGAAGAAGGATTCGGTCTCCGCGTGGCTGCGCGGCTGGAACGCGATGCCGGCCTGCTGAGCGGCGGCCGCCGCGCGCGCCATCGGGCGCGGGTCGAAATCGCCGGTGAAGTGGGTGAGCACCAGATAGCTGCCGGACGGGGCCGCGTCCAGCAGCCGGCCGACGACACCGTATGGGTCGTCGCTGTCGCAGAAGAACATCATGACCGCGACCAGCAGGATCGCGATGGGCCGGTCCTGGTCGAAGGTATCGGCCAAGGCGGGTGCGTCCAGGATGGCGCTCGGATCGCGCAGATCCGCGTCCAGGAAGGCGATCCTGCCCTGCGGCGTGCTCGCCATCAGTGCTCTGGCGTGGGCGAGCACGAGCGGATCGTTGTCGACACAGACCACGCGCGCGGCCGGATCGATGCGTTGGGCCACCTCGTGCGTGCTGCCTGCGGTGGGAAGGCCGGTGCCGATGTCGAGGAACTGATCGATGCCCGCCTCGCGGGCCAGATGGCGCACCGCCCGGCCGAGGAACGCGCGATTGGCGCGGGCCATGTCGCGGATACCGGGGATGTGCATGGCGACCGTGTCGCCGAGGGAGCGGTCGGCGGGGTAGTTGTCCTTGCCCCCGAGCCAGTAGTCGTACACCCGTGCCTCATGGGGAAGGCTCGTGTCGAGCTTGGTCGACGATCCGGCGCGCACTCGCGCGTGACCGTCCGGCATGGCGACTCCTTTCCCGGCGACGCAGGACCGGCGCCGCACCCCTGTCGCCTCCAAAGGCGACCTCGCGCTACGAATTACGCGTCAAGAATAGGGTGACGCATCCACAATGAGCGGTAATTCCGCCGATTGGTCCGTTTCCGGAGAGTCACTCGGCGGCGGCGAATCTGGCCGCGATCTCCTGCGCGGTGACCTTCGCGAGTTCGACGAAGAACGGCACCCGTTCGGGAATCATCAGTGTCGTGGGGCCGCGCAGACCGAGTGCGAACCGGCAGCAGCCCGCCGGATCGAGGATGGGCAGGCCGATGGTGCGGAAGCCCGGATCGAGTTCCTCGTCGTTGTAGGCGTATCCGCGCTCCCGCGTGGTGACCAGCTCGGCGCGCAGCTCGCCGGGCCCGGACACCGAGCGCTCGGTACCTTCGTCGTAGGGGAGTTCGCGTAGCTGCTCGTCGGTGGCCTCGGACCAGGCGAGCAGGGCCTTGCCGAGCGCGCTGGCGTGCAGGGGCAGCCGCACGCCCTGCAGTTTGTGCCCGTCGGTCTCCCGCCACCGGCTGGTGCCGAGCAGCACGGCGTGGATGCCGTGGCGGGTGGCGACCGAGCAGCTTGCCCCGGTGGTGCCCGCGAGCTGTTCCAGATACGGTTCGGCGAGGTAGATCCGGTGCTGGCGGTAGGCGATCTGCCCCCACTCGGCCAGCGCGCCGCCCATGCGGTATCGACTGGATTCGGTGTTCTTCTCCAGAAAACCCGCCTGCACCAGCGTGGTCAGCAGCCGGTGCGTGGTGCTGACCGCCAGGCCCTGTTGCCGCGCGACCTCCGAGACGCCGCGCTCCCGGCCGTCACGGAAGCAGTCCAGCACGGAGAGGGCGCGGGTGACGGTCTGCACGCCGGAGGGTTCCACGACTGTGACGGTAACACAAGAGTGCGGACCAAAGAGTTTGCTCTTTCCGTTATTTGGAAAACTCTGGCATGAGCAGCGTGGACCGACCGGCAACGGCACGGTCCGATCCGCATTCACGGTCGCATTGAGCGCGGGCAGTACAGAGGACTCGATATGTCAAGCTTTCCGATCTACGGAAAGCATTACCTCGTGACTCCGCGCCGCCGTCCCTACTCTCCGAGGGCATTGATCGACGATTCGGACAAGGAGTCCTCACGATGTGGCGGCAAGCCCTCATGCGCATCGCGCTGGCGATCGTTCCCCTAGTCGCACTCGTCGCCGCGTGTGGTTCGGACACCGACCGCGACACCGGCGCAGGCGCTTCCTTCGTGCTCAAGGTCGCCGACCCGGGGAACTCCGGGCCGCTGGCGGTCGGCAAGCGCGACGGCACCTTCGATGCCGCGCTGGCACCACTCGGCGCGAAGATCGAGTGGGTCAGCATCACCCCCGGCTTCAGCTCCAACCTGAAGTTGTTCAACACCAAGGAACTCGACGTCTCCGGCGCGGCGTTCAGCCCCGTCGTCGGCGCGCTGTCCAAGGACGTCGGCGTGCGGATCGTCGCGGTACAGGATCCAGCGGGCAAGGATCAGAGCGGCATCATCGTCACTCCGGAATCGGGCGTGCACTCGGTCGCCGAGCTGGTCGGCAGACGCGTGGCGGTGAACCCGGCGGCCAAGGGCGAATACATCCTGCTCAAGGCGCTCGCGCAGGCAGGCGTCCCGGCCGACAAGGTGACCAGGGTTCCGTTGCAGCAGAAGGACGCCGCCTCGGCGTTCGCGACCGGCAAGGTGGACGGCTGGTCGTCGTTCCTGGTGCCCTACCAGGAGGCCAAGGCCAACGGCGGCGTCGAGATCGCCACGGAGAAGAGCATCGGCTCCAACGACAACTCGGTGGTGGTGTTCCGCACCGAGGTGCTCGATCAGCGTCCGGACATCGCGGCGAAATACCTCGAAGTGCTGCAGGACCTCACGGCGAAGCAGCGCGCCAACCCCGCCGAGTTCGAGAACGTCTTCGAGAAGACCGGCCCGCGCGCCTTGTCGGGCCAGCGGCTGTCGGACGCCTACCGGGTGGGGGCCGAGGCCACCGTGCCGCACCTGCCTAACGAGACCGACGCCACCGCGCTGGCCGACGTGGTGAACACCTTTTTCGACAACGGCGTCGTCACCCGCAAGATCACCGCCGCCGACATCTTCTACGACCTGAAGTCGAAGCTGACGCCCGAGCAGCTGGCATCGGTGAAGGCGGGCAGCTGAGATGGCGGTCGTCGTGGCGGCCGGGCCGGGCCCCACCGAGCTCGCCCCGCCCCGCACGCGTGTCGGCAAGCGCAGGCCCGCATGGTTTTCCGTGCCGCTGCGGTTCCTGCTCCCGGCAGTGATCGTGGCGGGCTGGTGGGCGGGTTCCGCGAGCGGAGCGATCTCCGAGCGCGTGCTGGCGGGACCGCCCGCGGTGTGGACGGCGTTCACCGAATTGCTCGGCACCGGCCAGTTGTTCGACTTCGCGGTGGCGTCGTTCACCCGCGCCGCGTTCGGCGTCGGGATCGGCGTGGCCATCGGGCTGGCGCTGGGGTTGGTCTCCGGTTTGTCCAGTCTCGGTGAAGAACTGGTCGATTCGACAATGCAGATCCTGCGCGCGGTGCCGTTCCTGGCGCTGGTGCCGCTGTTCATCGCCTGGTTCGGCATCGACGAGCTGTACAAGGTGCTGCTCATCGCCGTCGCGACGGTCGCGCCGATGTACGCCTACACCTATCTCGGCGTGCGCAACGTCGATCGCAAGATGGTCGAGGCCGCCCGCAGTTTCGGGCTGATCGGGCCGCGGCTGGTGCTGGAGGTCATCCTCCCCTCAGCGCTGCCCGGCGTGCTGATGGCGCTGCGCGTGTGCCTGTCGATCAGCATCACCGGTCTCATCGCGGCCGAGCAGGTCGGCACCAAGGAGGGCGTCGGCTACCTGGTCACCTTGGCCCAGGAGTACAACCGCACCGACTACATGGTGCTGTGCGTGGTGTTGTACGCACTGCTCGGCCTGGTCTTCGACGGGTTGGTGCGGGTGGCGGAGCGCTTCGCGATGCCATGGCGCGGACAGGTGGCGATCCGATGACCACCATTACCGAATCTGCGGCCGAGGTGGTCGCCGCACCCGCCGGGGAGGAGCCGGTCGCCGTCTCGATCACCGGCCTGCGCAAGTCGTTCGGCGCCAAGACCGTGCTCGACGGCGTCGACCTCACCATCCGGCGCGGCGAGTTCGTCGTCCTGCTCGGGCCCAGCGGGACCGGCAAGACCACGCTGCTGCGCCTGCTCACCGGACTGGAGGCTCCGGACGCGGGACAGGTGCTCGTCCCGGCGCGGCGCACCACCGTCTACCAGGAGCCGCGGCTGATCCCCTCGAAACGGGTGCTGGCGAACGTGATCGTCGGACAGCGGCGTTCCCGGCACAACCGCGAAGCCGGGTTACGCGCACTGGCCGAGGTCAACCTCGACGGCAAAGCCAGGCAATGGCCCGCCACGCTCTCCGGCGGCGAGGCGCAGCGCGCGGCGCTGGCACGCGCCCTGGTTCGCGAACCGGAATTGCTGCTGCTCGACGAGCCGTTCGCGGCGCTGGACGCGCTGACCCGCCTGCAGATGCAGGACCTGGTGGGCGATCTGGTGGCCCGGCACCGCCCCGCGGTGCTCATGGTGACCCACGACGTCGACGAGGCGATCCGCCTGGCCGACCGGGTACTGATCCTGGACAAAGGGCGCTTCGCCGTGGACGTCGACATCGACGTGGCCCGTCCGCGCGACCGCGCCGACCCCGAAACCCTGCATTTCCGATCACTTTTCCTCAGCCGGCTCGGCGTGGGTAGCACCACGTCCGCTCCAAGGAGTGCCTCATGACCGACACCCTCTGGTACACCCGCTGCCCCGTGCCCACCGCGAGCGGGCTCGCGCACAGCCTCGGCTGGCTCGGCGACGCCGCCACCCGGGCCGGGCTCGAGTTCGGCGTCCTGCAGGACGCCGGGCCGGAATTGGCCGGCCACCATTTCCTGCACGACCTGTCCGGGCTGATCCGCGAGGGCGGCAACGTTCCGGCCCTGGCGGCGCGCGCCCAGAGCTCGCCGACCCGGTTGATCGGACTGACCTGGATCGATGAGGGGCAAGCCATTCTGGTCGGTCCGGAATCCACCGTCGGGGGCCCCGCCGAGCTGGCCGGTCTGCGCATCGGCGTCCCGGCGTGGGCGCGGGACCAGCCGCGCAGCTTTCCCCGCGCGATGGCCTTGCACGGTTTCGCGAACGCGCTGCGTCTCGGTGGACACACGCTCGCCGACGTCCGCGTGACCGAGATCGGCGTCGAGCGGAACCCGCAGGTGCGCACGGAGGTCCAGGCGAATCGCCGCGTGGTCACCTGGGGCGTCGAGGAGTTGCTGCGCGGCGAGGTGGACGCCATCTATGTCAAGGGTGCCCGGGCGCAAGAGGTCGCCAGGGAGCACGGCCTGCGCGTCGCGGTGGACCTGGACGCCACCGAGGCCAAACGCTTCCGGGTCAACAACGGCACGCCACGCCCCATCACCGTGCACGAGGAGCTACTCCAGGCGCGTCCGGAGGTGGTCGTCGAGTTCCTCGCGCAGAGCCTGCGCGCGGCGGACTGGGCCGCGGGCAATCTGAGCGGAGTGCGGGACGTGCTCCAGCGGGAAACACTGTCCGGTCCGGAGGGGGTCGTCGCGGCGTACGGCGAGAACTTCCACCGGGATCTGCACCCCTCGTTGTCGGACGAGCGGATCGAGCTGATCGGCGTACAGAAGCAATTCCTCTACACGCATGGATTCCTCGCCGCCGACTTCGACCTGGATTCCTGGGTCGCGCCCGAGCCGCTGGCCCGGGCCAGGGAGATCGTCGAGTCCGGGAAGGTCCCCGCATGACGGAGTTCCTGTGGCGCTTGCCTTCCCGTGGAGACGGCCGCCACGCCAGCCGGGATCGACGCAACCGCGGCGGATTCGGCGGGCCCGCGCCGGTGACGCCGGTGACCGACCTGCGTCCGGGGCGATTCGGTCCGTTCGACGACCTCGTCCAGATCATCGACGCCGCCGAATTGACCGGGCTGGACGGCGTGCTCGCGCCCTACGATCCGCACGGCGAGGAATCGTGGATCGTGGCGGGCGGCGCGCTGCGCGGCACGCGGTACTCGCGCGTCGTCGTCGAATTCGAGCCCGCTTTCGGCACTCCGGTCTATGCCGCGAAGATGTCGGCCACCCTACAACGCATTTCGGGTGGTCGCCTGGCCTGGCAGCTGGCCCTGGACACCGATCCCGACGACGCGCGAGCACGCGGTGATCGCGTCACCGGTGACGACCGCTACGCCAGGGCCGCGGAGTTCCTGACCGTCGCCCGTGGCGTATGGAACGACGCTCCGGTGCCGTCGGCGGGATTCGCCGGTACCGGATTCCACTACGAGGGCACGTATTACGACGTGATCGACGGCGGTTTCCGCGGCATCCTCTCCGGGCTGCCGTTCCCGACGGTCTACCTGTCCGGTGATTCCGCGGCGGCGCTCGAGCTGTCGGCCCAGCACGGAGACGTGCACGTCTTCACCGAGACCGCGGCGGGCGTGGATACCGCTATCGCCGACCTGCGCGAACGTGCGACGGCGGCGGGACGCGCGGTGCGCGCCGGACTGGAGCTGCCGGTCGTCGCGCGGGAAACCGAGGACGAGGCGTGGGCCCGCGTCGAACGTCAGTGGCGCGAGGTGCGCCCGGACGGTACCGGCGCGCGGCAACACGATCTGGGCGACGGCCGCTGGGCGGGGTTCGCCGAACTCGGATACGCCGCGAACATCGGCCTCGTCGGCAGCTATGAGCAAATAGCGCAACATCTTTCGTCCTATGTGGCGGCGGGCGTCGACAGCGTGGTGCTCTCGGACACCCGCACATCGAGGAACTGCACCGCGCGGGCGAACACCTGTTGTTCCGCGCCGACCCGGCCGGCCGCACGCTGACCGCGCAGGAGGCAACCGCATGACCATCGACATCTACTGGCGCATCGGCATGGAAGGCGACCACGCGTCGCTGCGCACGCCGCGCCGCTACAACCGCGGCCACGCCAACGGTTACGGGCCGGGCAATATCGCACCGGCCATCCGCGACGGCGCCCTCGACGGCTACGGCTACATCGACCATATGGCCGCGGTCGCCAAGGCTTCCGAATCGGCCGGATTCCTCGGCGGCCTGCTGCCGTCGTTCCCCGTGACCGACGACCCGTGGGCGGTCGCGGCGGCCCTGGCCAGGGAGACCACCACCTACCGGTTCATGGTCGCCTTCCAGCCCGGCTTCCTGCATCCGGTGCAGGCCGCGCGGATGTCGGCGAGCCTGCAGCGCGCGACCGGCGGCCGGTTGGTCTACAACATCATCAGCGGCGGCGGCGGGCCCGCCCAGCTGTGGTGGGGCGACAAGGTCGCCCACGACGACCGCTATGCCCGCACCAGCGAATTCCTCGACGTGCTGCGCGGCGTGTGGGACGGCGAGCCCTACGACCACAACGGCCGGTTCTTCCGCACCGAGGGTGCGGCGCTCGCGCCGGGCATCGCCGGTCAGCCTTTCCCCGAGGTGTACTTCTCGGGGTCGTCCGCCGCCGCGGTGCACGCCGCGGGCAGACACGCCGACTACTACCTGTCCTGGCTGGAGCCGTTCGCCGATCTGCGCGCCAAGTTCGACGGCGTGCGCGCGAACGCCGAAACCATGGGCCGTACACCGAAATTCGCCGTCCGCATCGACGTCCTGGCCCGGCACACCGAGGAAGCGGCCTGGGCGGAGATCGAGAAGGGCTGGGCTTTCGTCGACCGTGGCGCGGCCGAGCGCGCCGCCAAGGGCGATTCGGTCGGGGCCGCCCGCATCCAGGGCTGGGTGCCCGAGACCATCACCGGCTACCGGGACCTCGAGGTCCAACCCAACGTCTGGTGCGGATTCAGCCTGATCCGAGGCGGTCCCGCGTTCGGCCTGGTCGGCAGCTACGAACAGGTGGCGCAGCGGCTCGACGAGCTGATCGCTCTCGGCGTCGACGCGTTCATCCTCGCGGGCAACCCGCATCTCGAGGAGGCCTACCGCGTCGGCGAAGAGGTGCTCCCGCTGCTCGGCCGATCCCGGCTCACCGCGTCCGCCGCCGCGGCATCCCTTTCCCCCGCTCGATAGATTCAGGAGAGACCATGACCACCACCGAGACCCGGTTGCCGGAGTCCGTCACCGCTTTCGTCGCCGCCGCTGTTCGCGACGCCGAGAAGGCATTCCGGGTGTTCCGGGAGACCGGCACCGTCGCGGGCAATGGCACCGTCAATTTCGTGGAGCGAGTGCCCGGCGAGGAGATCGCCGTCGCCCTGAACGAACCGGGCCCGTGGGCCGATGACCGCACCGTCGCGCCGGTGGTCGCCACCTTCGACGGCGAGGTGCTGTCCGGGACCGGCTCCGCGGGATTCGTCACCGGGTACGCGAAGGTGTTCCGGGCGCATCCGGAGATCACCTCCGTGGTGCACATCCACACGCCGTGGCTCGGTGGATGGGCGCAGACCCATCGCACGCTGCCGATCCGCTACGCGGCCGCGCAGCGGCTCACCCTGTCCCGGGCCGTTCCGCCGCACATCGACCGCAGCATCGGCGCGGGCGATTTCATCCTGTCCAAGCTGGTCGACGACCCGGATCTGGTCGCGATCTTCGAGGCCAACGGCGGCGCGAACGTCATCGGACGCGCGGGACTGCTGGAGCTGGCGAAGTTCGTGGTGCTGCTGGAGGAGGGCGCGCAATATCAGGCGATCGCCGAAACTCTCGGCGGCTCGGTCGAATTCGACCCGTCCAACCTCGCGGTGCAGTGGGGCCGCACCGGTCTCGCCGACGAGGCGCGCCGCCACGGCCTGATCTGACCGGCCCCGCACATCGAGATCGAGGAGCGATCATGACCATTCGTGTCGGTTACTTCCCGCACAACAACTCCCTGTTCGTCCTGCGCCACCGTGGCATCCTGGAAAACCTGCTGCCCGACGTGGAATGGGTCGACCTGCGCGAGCTGCCGCGCCCGGCTCCGGTCGACCCCAAGCACGGACTGCCGTCGCTGCATTCGGATCATCTGTTCGACGGCGGCTACGACTTCATCGGCACCGGCTTCACGCCGCCGGTGACCGCGCTCGCCAACGGCCGCGACATCGTCTACGTCGGCATCTCCGGGCCGCGGGTGGAGAACGGCCGCCTGGTCGCCAAGGCCGATTCCGGCATCGAGACGGTGCTGGATCTGAAGGGTAAGCGGGTCGGCATCGCGCACGGTTCCTGGCAGACCACGCTCGCGCTGTTCGCGCTGGACCAGGCGGGCCTGGCCTGGAAGGACATCGAGCCGGTGGACGTCGACGTGCACGACGGCGGCGCGGCTCTGCTGCGCGGCGACCTCGACGCCTGGGTCGGCGCGTATCCGGGTCTGGCCGCGGTCGAGGCGGCCGCCGACCTGCGCACTCTCGTGGACACCGAATCGCTGTTCAGCCACCCCTCGTTGTGGTTCACCCGCCGGGACTTCGCCGAAGGCAACCGCGAGGCGCTGACGGCGATCATCACGGCTCTGCAACAGTCGGACGCGTGGATCAAGGCGAACCCGCGCGCGGCCGCCCAGTACTTCGTGGACGACGTGGTGGCTCGCGGCGGGAAGGCGAGCCTGGACGCGTGGGAAGCCGCGCTGCGCGGCAGGCCCTTCGGTGTCGAACCCGTTTCCGAGGACTTCCTGGACGAACAGCAGCACGCGGCCGATCTCCTGGCCGCCAACGACCTGCTGCCGCGGACGGTACGGGTCCGGGACGCGGTCGTGCCGTGGATCGGCGAGACGGTGCGCGCCGAATCCGGCGTAACGGCGTAATCGGAGAAAACGGACGGGCCGGGGTGTCGCGGCGATCCCCGGCCCATTCGGTTGTCCGGGGAAGGTCAGCGCGGCGAGATATCCGGACGGCCGCCGTGCCTTTCGGTGGAGCGCAGCTCGAACCAATAGGCTGCGACGACGGTGGCGTAACCGGCCACAACGGCCGTCGCCGTGACGATCAATAGTGTGATGAGCAGTGGAATCAAGAAAGCGGTGTGCATTGTGCCCTCCCCGCGGTCACGGTGATCTCAGCGGAAGGTTCGGCGCCGCACTGCACCGACGTCATATCAGCCCCTGCACCTAGTGAAATCCTAGAGGTCGCAGCCTTCTCCGGCACGGGGAAGGGCTGTGAGTTGAGTCATGCGCACGACGGTGTGTCGCGCGGAACACCCCTTCGCCATGCGGTCTAATCGATCTTGTCACGCGTTTTCCGGCAATCATCCGGCAAACGGGATACGATCACGACGCGGAACCGCCGGAACGGCGGCCGTGGGCGTCGCAGTGCCCGTGGCGCGCCGAACGTCTCGGTAGCGCAGCTCTTTCTCTCTCTCGATTGTCTCCGGCATCACCTCGGCATGCGAAAAGGAGCACGAACGTGAGCATGATTCTCGCCGCGCTGCACGACACCGTGATCGCGCAGCAATTCGACAATCCGACCCCCGAAGAGCCGCCGCTGGCGGACAAACTGATGCAGATGGGGCGCTACTTCACCTGGTTGGTGCAGCTGTCCGGCATCACGGCGATCACTTACGGCGGGGGAAGGTTCGCGTGGGAGAAATGGAACGGCGGCACCCTGCAGTCGCCGAAGATGGTCGCCAGCGCGATGGCCGGTGGCGCGGTGGCCACGAGCGCGGGCACGATCATGAACTCGATCGTCGGCTGACCCGAACCGCGCGGGCCGCCAGCTCGCGCGCCTGGAGTGGAGTTGACCGCGTTCCCGCGGCGTGGCGCTCGGTGAAGGCGTGCTCGCCGAGCGCCATGGTGGCGCGGTTCGCCGGACGGTCGATGTCGGGGCGTTCGGCCGGAAGCAGCGCGATGCCGTTCGCCTCGCGTACCGCCGCCGCCGAGCCGAGCAGCTGTGCCGCGATCTCCGGCAGGCCCAGTTCGGTGAGCGCCGAGGCGAGCGCGGCAAGGGCGAAGGCGGTGTCGCGTGGTGCGCCGATGCGTTGCGCGCCGTCGAACGCGGTCAGATAGAGGTCGAACGCGGCGCTCGGTTCGCCGCGCTGTTCCAGGATGTAGCCCAGCTCGACCTGCAGCATCGGCAGGAACAGCGGCGTCTCCTCACCCGCGGCCAGCGGGAGGGCGAGTAGTTCGCGCAGAATCCGCTCGGCGGCATCGGTTCGGCCGTCGCGGCGCGCGGTGAAAGCGAGCACGAGCGCGGCGAACAACCGGCCCGGCTCGTACCCGTGTTCGGCCGCGATGCGCTGTGCCTGTTCGCCGAGCGCCCGCGCCCGGCCGAAATCGGTGTGCTGCATGGCGATCCAGCCCAGCCAGCACAGATGGGTGCACGCCTGCCCCCACAGCTCCAGCTCCTGCGCCAAGCCGAGTGCTTCGGCGTGGATATCGGCGGCGGAGGTCAGATCGCCGGTGAGTTCGGCCAGGCCGCCGAGCCATTCGGCGGCCTGGAGCCTGCCCCAGCGGTCGTCGAGTTCGGCGAACAGCCGGGCAGCCGTGCGGGCGTGCCGCTCCAGCGCCGGGAGATCGACCCGATTGTGGGCCGCCTTGGCCAGCGCCACGTGCGCGGAGGCCACACCCCAGCGGTCGCCGAGATCGGTGCAGACGGGAAGCGCTTTGCGCAGCAGCTCTTCCAACTCCTGCACGTCACCGGAGTCCAGTGCGGAGAAGCCGAGGAAGAGTTCCGCGCGCGCCCGCCCGGCCGGATCGTCGACCATGTCGTACAGATCGAACACGGCGGCGCGCTTGGCCGAACCGTCCTCGAAATCGCCTTGCTGGAACGCGAATCCGACGCTCCACGCCAGCGCCCGCGCCCGGTGCCGCGGCGAGCCGCCGAGCGCCAGCGCGGCGTCCAGCCAGCGCCGCGCCTCGGTCGGCCTGCCGCGCAGCTGCCAGTACCAGGCGAGCGCGTTCACCAGCCGTAGGGCCTGATCCGCGTCGCCCGCGCGCACGAAACCGTCCAGCGCCGCGCGTAGATCGGCCGATTCGTCGTCCAGCCGACGCAACCAGCGACGCTGGTCGGCGCCGTACAGCTCGGGCTCGGCGCGCTCGGCCAGCCCCAGGTGGTACCGATGGTGGGCGAGGTGCACCGCGTCGAACTCCCCCGCATCGGCCAGCCGGTCGAGACTGAACGCGGCCACCGATTCCAGCAAGCGGTAGCGCTGTCCCGCCGGGTGCACCAACGACCGGTCGACCAGCCTGCCGATCACGTCGGCGACGAGCGACGCGTCCACCGCGGGCTCGGCGCCCGCCGAGCACACTGCCTCCGCGGCCGCCAGGGTGCAGCCGCCCGTGTGCACCGCGAGCCTGCGCAACACCGCCTGCTCGGTCGCGTCCAGCAGTCCCCAGCTCCAGTCGATCATCGCCGCCAGCGTCTGCTGCCGCGGCGGCACGCCGCGATGCCCGGTGGCCAGGAGCTTGAAGCGGTCGTCGAGCCGGGCGACGATCTCGTGCACGCCCAGCGCGCGTACTCGGGTGGCGGCGAGTTCCAATGCCAGCGGTATGCCGTCGAGCCTGCGGCACAGCGTCGCGACCGACGTGGCGGTGTCGGCGTCGAGCGCGAAATCCCGGGCGCCCGCGCGCGCCCGGGATACGAACAGCCGCACCGCTCCCGCTCGGGCGATCTCGTCGAACGCCGCGTCCCGCGCCGGCACATCCAGGGGTTGCAGCGCGACGACGTCCTCACCGGGCAGCCGCAGCGGTTCCCGGCTGGTGGCCAGGATGCGCAGCCGGGGAGCCGCGCCGAGCAGCGTCTCGGCCAGATCGGCGGCGCGATCCACCACGTGCTCGCAATTGTCCAGGACAAGCAGCAGTTCCTGTTCGGCCAGCGCCTCGCACAACGACGCGGTGATGTCGGCGCCGTCGGCGGCGCGGATGCCGAGCACACCGGCCACGGCGTCGGCGAGGAACGTGGCGGCATCGGTCGCGGTCGGTTGCAGCGCGGCCAGTTCCACCAGCCAGGTGCCGTTGGCGAATCGCTGGGGCAGCGCCGCCGCGGCGGCGAGCGACAAGCGCGACTTGCCCACGCCGCCGGGCCCGGTGAGCGTGACCAGCCTGGCGTTCTCGACGGCGTCGCACAACTGCGCGAGGTCGCTGTCGCGGCCGATCAGCTCGGTGCGCTGCGCCGGAATGTTCGAGCTGCGCCGCCGGGCGACCACGATCTCCGGTGGCGCGGCCTGCGGCAGATCCTGGGCCAGGAGCGCGCGCTGCAACGCGACCAGCTCCGGGCTCGGGTCGATGCCGAGTTCGTCGGCGAGGTGCCTGCGCAGATCCTCGTAACCGTCCAGCGCCTCGGCCTGCCTTCCCGCACCGTACAACGCGCGCAGGTGGGCCGCGCGCAGCCGCTCGCGCAGCGGATGCGCCGTCACGACTTCGCTGAGCTCTCCGGCCACTTCGCGGTACTCGCCCAGCGTCAGCCGCGCCTCCGCCAGTTCCTCCACCGCCACCAAGCGCTGCTCTTCGAGTTGCGCGATGGCGGGCTGGGCGAATGCCGCGTCCCGGAAATCGGCGAACGCGGGCCCGCGCCAGAGTGCGACCGCCGCGGCGAGCGCCCGGGCCCGTTCGGCGGTGTCGGCCGTCGCTCGCGCGGACGCCACCAATGCGCGGAACTCCTGCGCGTCGGTGTCGGAGGCGGCCAGCCGATATCCGGGCGGTGGCGACACCACGAGGTCCCGGCCGCCGGGTTCGGCGTCTTCCAACGCCCTGCGCAGTTGCGAGGCCTTCGCCGCCAGCGTGCCCGCCGGATTGCCCGGCGGGGCGTCGGTCCAGATGTCATCGATCAGCCGGTCGCCGGATACCGGTTGGCCGGGCGTGACCAGCAGGTCGGCCAGCAGTGCACGCACCTTGGCCCCCGGAATCGGCACTACGGCGCCCGCATCCGTCCATACCGTCAACGGACCCAGCACCCCGAAACGCATTGGGGCAGCCTATGCGAGCGGCGGCGGAAGGTGACCGCAAACAAATCGGAAGGTGGCGCGCCCACGATGAGAACGCCGAAGGCCGAACTCGTGGAAGGAAAGCGCGACATGCCACTCATCACGACTACCGCACGTCGAATCAGCTGTGGTGAGACTCCTATCGAGGAGGCGTCTGCCTGCCTGAACAGACCGCGCGCGGACCGCAGGGTGCACCCGGTACCCGGACAGCAAGGGGTGCCGTGCGACGCCGATCGACACACGGGGCCGGGAGCCGATGCGCCACCGGTGCGGGACGTGCGATGAGGGGACCCCGCCGGGTACGGGTGGCGCTGATCGTGGGCAGCACCCGCACAGGTCGCTTCGGCCCCACAGTGGCGGATTGGTTCGCCGGGCGGCTGGGCCGCCGCCGCGATATCGATGTGGACCGGATCGATCTCGCGGAGACCGGGTTGCCCGATCGATTACCCGATCCCGACGAGCCGCTACCGCCCGCCGTCCGCGCGCTCGGCGAACGGCTGGCCGCCGCGGACGCGTTCGTCCTGGTCACTCCGGAGTACAACCGGAGCTTTCCGGCCGCGGTGAAGAATGCCGTCGACTGGTTCGACGTGGAGTGGGCCGCCAAACCGGTGACGGTGGTGGGATACGGCGGCGACGCCGACGGCGGTCACGCCGCCGCCCAGTTGCGTCCCGTCTTCGGCGAACTGAACGCGGTCCCCATCCGCCGCACGGTCACCGTGACCAAGGTCTGGCAGCGCTTCGCGAGCGACGGCAGCTGGCCGCGCCGCGACGCGGAACTCGACGAGGCCGTCGACGCCACGCTGGACCAGCTCATGTGGTGGGCGCGCGCCTTGCGCCAGGCGCGGGCCGAAACGCCGTTCGTGCGGTAGAAAGCAACCTCGAACACCCGGCTCGTCCGAAACGACGGACCGACCGTAAACAAACCGTAAGGCGCGGCCAGCAGAGTCGTTGTCGACAGCGGCACCGGGCCGCACCCGGCGACCGCCGCACCCGATGAAAGGAAAACCATGGGAACCATCGCAGTCCACGAGTTCATCGCCCTCGACGGCGTGTACGAGGATCCGTCCTGGACCTTCGAGTACGGGTTCGACCCGAAGATGGGGGAGACTCTCGGGGCGATCACCTCGGCGTCCAAGGCGATCCTGTTGGGCCGCACCACTTTCGAGATGTTCGCACCGGCCTGGTCGACCCGCACCGTCGAGGACGACCCGGGGGCGCCGTTCTTCAACGACACGACGAAATACGTCGTCGGTGCGAGCGAGCCGCAGGTGGAGTGGGCCAACAGCACCCGCGTCGGCGCCTACGACGCGGAGGTCATCCGCAAGCTGAAGGACGAGATCGACGGCGTGATCTACATCAGCGGCAGCGGCACACTGGTGCGGGCGTTGCTCGCCGACGGCTTGATCGACGATCTGCACCTGTTCGTCTACCCGATCGCACTCGGGAAGGGCAAGCGCTTGTGGAGCGACGGCGTCGACGCGACCAAGCTCGCGCTCAAAGAGCACGAGGTCTACGCCAATGGCGTCGTCCACCTGTCCTACGGTCCGGCCGAGGGCTGATCGCACGCGGACGGGCGGCCCGTTCGGGCCGCCCGGGCGATCCGGCTCGCCGCCGGTATGGGTATCAACGCCCTCCGGTGCAGTAACCCTCGGGGGTGTACTGGCACGGGCGCTCGTTGCGCCCTTGGTATCCGCCGTGGTTGCTGCTCCGGGCGCGCTCTCCCACTCCGGAACCGCGCTTGTCGGCGGGGTTGTGGGAGTACCGGTCGGCTGTGGTGGTCACCGTGGTTTCGGGCGAAGCGACTGCCGCCGCCATGACGACCGCTCCGCCGATCAGCGCCGAGGCCACCACTCGACGCACTGTCACGCGCCTGCTCGTGTTGTGCATTAGTTTCATCCCGTCGATTAACGTGCCGTCATATAACGATACATTCATTGGTGATCCATCAGATAGCGGGTTCCCAATGATGGGAAGATAAGGGTTGCGGAATGGCCTGTGAACAGCGGCTTTTGGATCAAGTGGCCTTGGCGACTGAGGATCTCTAACCTGGTCAACGTGCCGTTGTACAGGTCACTCAACGGTGGATCCCCTGCTGTCCTGACGGGCCGTCGAAGGCGGGCGTCAAGCCCTCGCCCCGAAGGAATCGGTCACGCGCGGCGCCATGCCGGATCACTCGGCCGGCCGTGGCGTGCCCGTCTCGTGCGCTCGGCGCTTGTGCTTCCAGCGGTCCGGGTCGGCTTCCAGGGCGGCGCGGTCCCAGTGGCCCGGATCGGCAGCGGCCTCGTAGGTCGTCTCGAGGAATTCGAGCAGCGCGCGTTCCGGGGCGGGGGCCGTGCGAACGGCCTCGTACGGCAGGAGGAACTGGCCGTTCTCCCGGCTGTAGAAGGCTTCTCGCGGATCGACCGGGTGCTCGGCGAACCCCGCGGGCTCCGGGTACGCGTAGGCGTAGAAGGCGCCCTCCGACCCGCCGCCCGGCCAGAAGCCACAACTGCTCAGTTCGTGCGAGTAGCCCTCGACCATGACCCAGTCGCCACAGTTCGGCGCGCCACCCGGGTGTCGTGGAGCCGCCCGCCCCGAGAAACGGGTGCACGCCAAGTCCATCGCGCCCCAGAAGAAGTGCACCGGACTCACTTTCCCGATGAAGCGCGCACGGAATTCGTGCATGACCCGGTCGGCGACCAGCAGTTGCCGCCAGAACAAGGTGGCGGCCGCGGCGTCGTAGGAGCGATGTTCGTAGTCGTCGGCGAACGGGATGGCGAGTTCGACCTCGTTGGGCTTGGCCTCGATTCGCGCCGGAATCCCGAGTTCCTCTAGCGCCGCGACGGTTTCGGCGTAGAAAGCCGCCACCGGTTTGGGTTCCAGCGCGACCTGCCGGTCGCGGCCGTCGCTGGACCGGATGTGTAGTCGATGATCGAGGAAATCGAATTCCATATCGAAGCATCCCGCCGGGTGCGGAATGGCGGAGGTGGTGAGCCCTCTCGGGCTGACGTAGAAGGTGACCTGCCACCAATGGTTGACCAGCGGGGCGTACGAGAGCCTGATCTTGCCGACGATCTGCGTCCACATGTGCA
This sequence comes from Nocardia sp. NPDC004260, assembly GCF_053603155.1. NCBI lineage: Bacteria > Bacillati > Actinomycetota > Actinomycetes > Mycobacteriales > Nocardiaceae > Nocardia > Nocardia sp. NPDC004260. The sequence continues at coordinate 52,911 of NZ_JBSGEZ010000016.1, forward strand.
GCGTCTCCCGCGTGGGAGTCCAGTCATCGACGCGCAACGCCGGCCACGGCTCGGGCGCGATTCCTGAGCCTGTCACTGCCGCACCTCCGTCGTCTCGGGATTCTCGGTGCCAGTGCCGCACGCGGACGCCTGCGGAGGCGCAGCGCAGCGCCCACCGTACCCGGTGCGCCTACGTCGTGAAGCGGGACATGCCAAACGGTTGGCAACTGTTTGGCAACATCGCGGGCCGCGGCGGCGGGTCGGGCCGATCGGCTCGGCGGACTAGAAGGAACGGCTCGCGGCGGGGCGAAGTGTCAAGATCGCCGGGGCCACCCGTCGCGCGGCGATGGCATGCCCGCCAACGGCAGCGCTGCGCCCCGCTCGGTCGCCCGGGCTTTCCGGCGGGGACTCGGATCCCACACCATTGCCGCGGCCGCACCGCCGAGCAGAACCACGACGATGGCAACGATCACCACCCACAGCAGTACCACCGCTATTTCTCCAGTCATCCCCGTCCGCTCCATATGGCGCGTTATCCCCAGGCGGACAATTACTTTCGTGATTGCGAGCATTCTTCACACGTCGCGCGCGCCTGCGCGAATCGACGCGCGGATTTCGTGGTGTGCCAGCACCCGGGCGCACGGAATTTGGGATACGTCTGGTAACGCATAATGGCGCGACCGGACGGCGACGGCCCGGCCTCCGTCCCGGCGCTCGCGTCGGCGTCGAAGACATCGCCTCGATCGGTTCGGCCGAAGGCGGTTTGCGGCCCAGCAACTCCTCGGTCACCGACGTCAGGTGCTCGTAGGGAGCCTTATCCGCAGAACGGGATCGACGGCGCGGACGCCGAGCACCTTCCCGCCGATCTCCTCCCACAGCCTCCGCGCACGCAGGGCGAGATCCAGTTCCGCGGCCGACCGGCCCGACAACCGGACCAGGCCGAAGTTGCGCACGGTCACACCGCGCGCTTCGAGTTCCGGGGTCGCCGCCGCGCGAGCCGTGGATCGTTTGCGGGCGAAGTTCAGCTCGCCTCGAAAGCGGTGGCGACCATGGAGCGCACCTGCTCCATGGTCGCCGCGCCGGATTCCCTGGCCACGGAGGTCATATCGACGTCGGGGAGCCCGCACGCGACGGCCCAGTGCCATGGCTTGAGGTCGCCGTTCACATTGAGGGCGAAGCCGTGACTGGTGATCCCTCGGCTCTGGCGCATGCCGATGGAGACGATCTTGCGGCCGGTGTGCCGGGTCCACACGCCGGTGAGCAGTTCGGAGCCGGGCGGAGTGTCGCGGCGTTCGGCGGGCACGCCCAACCGGCCGAGTGCCTCGATCAGGCGGAACTCGACCTCCCGGATGTAGTCCACCACCCCTTCGCCGGAATCGAGCCGGACGACGAGATAGCCGACCAGCTGGCCGGGACCGTGATAGGTCAGCTGGCCCCCGCGGGTGGTCTGCACGACCGGGATGTCGTGTGCCGGGTCCGGCAGGTGCTCCTGCGGCGTCTTCCGCCCGATGGTGTAAACCGGCGGATGGCTCAGCAGCCACAGGGTGTCCGGCCGCGCGCCGCTGTGGCGTTCTTCGACCAGCTCTCCCATGCGTTGCATGGCCTTGTCGTAGTCGACGAGGTCGTCCTGGATCAAAGTCAACGGCCGGGCTCGCATGCTCCGACGATATAGCTCCCCGCCGCACCGGGAATTCGGCCCCATCGCCTGTGCAGTCGTCCGCACCGAGCATCACTCCGGTATGGAGCTCTCGGTCGGCCGTCGAAGTACCGTGGGCAGCCCGAACGGCCGGAACAAGTCGTCGCCGAGGAAGACGGTGATGCGCTCTATGGCGGTATCCGTGGTGCCGAGAACGTGGATCGAGTGCGCGCGGTGGGTACCGTCCGCGTCGCGCAGGTAATAGGCGACGGCGGGCTGGGTGTTGGCGGCTGTCGGCACGGCGCGCCAGGTGTCGCCGTCCCGGGCCTCCTTGTCCGCGAAGAAACCCACTACGTGGGCGCGGCCCGCGAACCACAACAGGGCGGGTGGCATTTCGAGCACCACGTCGTCGCGCAGCAGTTTGCTCAACTCGTCCATATCGCCGTTACCGAATGCGGTGACGTAGCGGTCGATCATCGCGCGCTCACCGGGGCTCAACGACTCGGACGTCCGATCGATCATGGGGGTGGCCTTCTCGAGCTGGGCGCGGGCGCGTTGCAGCGCGCTGTTGACCGCGGCGGGGGAGGCGCCGAGCAGGTCGGCAACCTCTGCGGCGGACCAGGCGAGCACGTCGCGCAGGATGAGCACCGCGCGCTGGCGGGCGGGCAGATATTGCAGCGCGGCGATGAAGGCGAGGCGGATGCCGCTGCGCGCGGCCACCACGGTCGCCGGATCATCGGCCGAGCCGCCGAGCAGCGCGTCGGGAATCGGTTCCAGCCAGGACACTTCGGGATGCCGGGCCGGCCGGGTCTGGAGAGTGGCGGCCGGTCCGTTCAGATCGGTGGGCAAGGCCCGCCTGCCACGCTGTTCGAGCGCGGTCAGGCAGGCATTGGTGGCGATCCGGTACAGCCAGGTGCGCAGCGAAGCCCGCTGCTCGTCGAACCGGTCGGCGGCACGCCAGGCCCGGACCAAGGTCTCCTGCACCAGGTCTTCGGCATCGTGGACGGACCCGAGCATGCGGTAGCAGTGCGCGAGTAACTCCGGCCGGTAGGCCATCGTCTCGGCCGTGAAGTCGGCGCCGATCGTCATGGCCGCAACCTACCGAGCCGCGACCGGCTGCGCGTCGGAGCGTGCCGCGACGGGCTCGCCCGCGGGTAGCAGCAGCCCGAGCGCGGCGCCGATCAGCGCCAGCAGCGCCGCCGTGCCGATCGCCGCGGCGAATCCGGCACTGAACGCAGCGGCGGATCCGAGTCCACCGAATGTCGCGAAAACCGCTCCGGGCAAGGCGATCCCGAACGTGCTGCCGAGCTGGCGCAAGGTGTTGAACGTGCCCGACGCCGCACCGACCGCCGCCAAGGGCACCGAACGCAGCACGGCGCTCTGGGCGGCGGGAATGGCCATCGAGACGCCGACACCGCAGAGCACGAACGGCGCGACCATGGCCGGGTAGGACAACTGCGGCCCGGCCGTCAGCGCGAGCCAGCCGTAGCCCGCGGCCTGCATCAGCAGTCCCACGACCACCAGCGGCCGTTCCCCGAAGCGGTTGACCTGCTTGCCCGCCACGGGAGCGACGAGGAACAAGGTGATCGTCCAAGGCGCCAGCCGCACTCCCGCGCCGAGCGGGCCGTGGTGCTGGACCGTCTGCAGGAACTGTGCGAAGAAGAACGCCCCGCTGAAGATCGATCCGAACAGCAGGAAGCCCACCGCGTTGCCGACCGAGAAGCCGCGCGCGGCGAACAGCCGCATCGGGATCAGCGGGGCCGCGGTGCGCAGCTCCCAGCGTACGAACGCGACCAGCGCGATCGCCGCGAGCAGGAACGCGGCGACGACTTCGCCGCTGCCCCAGCCCGCTTCGTCGCCGCGCAGCAGGCCCCACACCGAGCCCAGCGCTGCGGCGCAGGCCAGCCCGATGCCCAGGTGATCGAGCCCGCGTGCCTCGCCACGGCTCTCCGGCAGCCGGGTCAGCATCAGCGGCACGAGCAAGGCGGCGATCGGCAGGTTCAGCCAGAAGATCCACTGCCAGGTCGAGCCCTGCACCACCGCGCCACCGACCAGCGGGCCGCCGAGCGTGGCCAGGCCGGTCACAGCCGCGAAAAGCCCGAGCGCGCGGGTACGCTGCGCGGGCGGGAAGGCGGCCGACAGCAGCGCCATACCGACCGGCATGACGGCCGCCGAGCCGGCACCCTGCACCGCCCGGGCGGCGACCAGCCAGCCCAGGTTCGGCGCCGAGGCGCACGCGGCCGAGGCCGCCGAGAACAGCAGCACCCCCGCGACCAGCACGCGGCGCCGTCCATATCGCTCGCCGAGCGCCGCGCCCGCCATCAGCAGCACCGCGAAGCTCAAGGTGTAGGCGTTGACGGTCCACTCCAGTTCGGCCAGCGAGGCGCGCAGGTCGAGCTGGATCGCATGCAAGGCCGTGGTGACGACCAGCGCGTCCAGCATGATCATCAACGCGGCCACCGATGTCAGCGCGAGTACCCAGCGCTGTCCCGTGGTCGTTCTCATGGGCGAAAGTCCTCCTCCGATGGGTTCGCCCGTACATACCGGCGCCGCCGCCCCGATTCATCGCAGGTTCGGAGAAAACTTTGTTTCGTGCCGATCGCGGACGTACGAGCTTCCGGCAGGAGCCCGCTTCGGAAGCGTCGTCCGGAGTTGCCGCCCCGGGTTCCACCGGGCTCGACGCCGCCCGCGCCCGCTCCGGCCGACTAGGACGTGGCGAGGCGACCGGCGCGCCGACGTCGCGCGGCAAGCGGCAATACCAGCATGTAGAGGCCGGAGAACAGCAGCAGAGCCAGCGGCAGCAGCGGCAGGTAGGACACCCAGACGATCGGTTCCTCCTGCGCCAAGGCGACGAAAGTGGCGACAACGGTCGCGACGAAGCCGATGCCCGACCAGCGATGCAGCTGCCGGACCCGCGGTGCGGGCACGACCTGCCGCGGCGCGGTGTTCCCGGCCGCCCGGCCGCGCCGATCGGCGGACCACGACAGTCCGAATACGCCGAGACCGGAGAAGAGAAGTAAGGCGAGCGGGGGCAGAGGCACGTAGGAGACCCACACGGGCCCCTTCAGCGCCAAGGCGACGACCGTGACGACGATGGTCGCCGTGAATAGGACGGCCAGCCACCGGTGCGTCTGCCTAATCCGTCTGTCCCAGGTCATGAGTCCTCCTCTGTGTGTGAACGGCTCGCGTCCCAACGCTAACGGCGGCGCGCTGACCAGTGCTTCTCGATTCCTGATCGTCTCACTCCGCACACCGGGCGGCCGGGTGACGGGTTGACAGCGACCCGCCTGCTCGTGTCCTGTCTCTTCGCCACGCGGACCGAGTACCTGGCCGTGGCGGTCGTGTTGTCCTCGCCCTACCCGATCGTCCCCGTGGTGTTGGGCGTGACCGCGCTGAAGGAGCGCTTGCACAGCAGCCAGATCATCGGGTTGGTCGCCGCCTCGGCGGCAAGCACCGTCATCGCCACCTCGTGACGACGGACTCGCAACCTGGCTCTAAGCCGTGCGTGGTCCCGTGGAGCATGCAGCGCTGCGCCGCTGAGTTCCGGGCAGCCGGGTCACGCCGGATCGGGTCGCAGTATCGCCGGTCCGTACCAGTGACAGATGAGCAGTGCGAGCTCGACGTCCAGCCGGTCTTCGGCGATGGGCCTGCCGCGTCGCGAAACCGCCCGGCCCACCCGGTATTTCACCGAGTTCGAGTGGAGGTCGAGCTCCGCGGAGGCTGCCTTATAGCTGGATCCGGTGCGCAGGAAGACCTGGAGCGTGTCGCGCAGCCGCGCGTCGTTCTCGGTGTCGGAAGCGAGGTCGCCCAGCACGTCGCCGACCCATTCCCGGACTTCCGCGGTGCTCTCACCGAGCAGGGCCGCGACCGACAATCCGGGGTCTTCGGCCGCGACCACCCGGTGTTCGGTATCCGCCCCCGCCAGCGCTACCGTGCGCGCGTCCTGAGCCAGGCGATGAGATCGGCGGAACCCGGACAGGCCCGGGACCATCGTGCCGATCGCCACGCTCGGGGCGTCGCGTTGCGCGGCCGCGAATTCACGGATATCGGCGACGGCATCGGGTCGCGCCGAACGGTAGGGCAGCCACGCCCAGCCGCTCAGCTGATCGTCGGCGACGAAGAGGGGCTGCCCGGAGGTTCCCGCGGCCTCGGCCGACCCACGAACGAACCGTTGCAGCTCGGCCAGTTCGTCACCGCGGGCTTCCGTGTCGGGATACCAGACGATGAGCGCCAGGTGATGCCAACGCAGGGGATAACGGATCTGCTCGGTGGCGCTGTCGACGTCGACGGACTCCTTCCCCTTCAGTAGCTCGCGCACACAGAGCGCTCGCACACTGTTGCGGGTGTCCAACCACTGCTCCCGCTCTCCTTCATAGACCGCGACGACCTCCTGGATCACCTGGTCGAGGTAGGTGAACAGCCTGGTGGCGATGGCCCGGCCGACGACGAATCGATCGACCGGCGCGACGTCGACGGCCTGCAACTCGGCGAAGATCAGTTCGGTCGCCCGCCGTTGTCCGAGGTGATACGCGCGCACCAGGGCATTGAGCGGGACGTCGCGCTGGGCCAGACGCTTCGTGTACTCCGTGCCCGCCGACGGCAGGTGGATGCGGCTGGCGGGGATGTCGTGACGCAGCGCGTACAGCAGGGTGTCGACGTTTCCCTGCACACTGGCCCTGAGCAGTTCGACGGTGTGGACATCCGCGCGCAGCTCGGGTATCTCTTCCTCGAGCGCGCTGTGGATGCTCGCGCTCATGTCCGTCACCCGCTCGTTCATGCGGGCGGCGATCGTCGCGACACAACGGTCGACCTCGGCTTCACCGCTGCGACGAGAACTCGTCACGAGCCGATCGTATTACCTCGCCGTGCGCGCGGCGGCGGATCTCGCCGTCGATATTGTCTCCCGGCGACAAGACAAGCGACGAATTTGATCCCTGCGCGACGGTGGCGAGAGAAGCTCTGCTTCCTACCGTTGTTATCGAACTACTACGCCGTTGCCGAGGACATCGCATGATGCTTTCCACTCTTCCGGACCGTCGCGCCGCAGCCACCCCGCAGGCACCCGCCCTTGCCGCTGACGGCATCGAACTGAACAACAGCGAATTCCTGACCGCCGTCCAGCGTGCCGCGTCCCGCCTGCGCGCCGCAGGCGTCACGACCGGCGACGTCGTCGCGACCATGCTGCCCGGCGCCGTCGACCTGGTGGTGTCGCTGTTCGCGATCTGGCGCCTGGGCGCCACGGCCGCCGTGATCGACCCGACGGCGTCCGACGAGGAGGTCAGTCAGCGGATAACCGACGCGGACCCCGAGGTCCTCATCGTCATCGAGCATCCGCCGGCGATCGACGCGCCGGTCCGGGTCCTGCCCGCCGCGGCGCTCGGCGCGGCGGAACGCGACCCGGCACCGGCGGCGCGGCCCGGCGGGGAGGCGCTGGCGCTGATCACCTACGGCGGCGGCATCCGGGCGCTGCTCGATCACCGGAACCTGGAGGCCATGTGCCGATTCGTGATCGAGGTCTTCGCCCTCACCGATGGCGACCACAGCCTGTCCACGCTGCCGATGCGGCAACTCTGCGGCATCTTGCTCGGCGCCCTGTCGCCGCTGGTCGCGGGAGGTCGCACTACCTTGACAGGCCCGCTGGACCCGGAGTCGTTCCTGGAACGGATCGAGCGAATCCGGCCCACCTACTCCTCCGCCTTCCCGAGCCTGTACGCGGCACTGACCGATCTGCCCGGCCGGGCGCGGTGGGACACCTCGTCGGTGCGTTTCGCCCTGTGCTGTGCGGCACCGGCCGGAAGCGAACTACGAAGCAGGTTCGAGCAGCGCTTTGGTATACCCATCGTCAACGGATACGGGCTGAAGGAGGTCATCGCCCGGGCCCACGCGATCCGTTCACCGGCGGCAGGGGAGTCGAACCGCGCGTCCGTCGCGTCTTGACCCGCCACGGGTGAGCACCGCACGACCGACGTTCGGCTACCAGGGCAGGGCGCCGTCGGCGTCGAAGTATCCCCCCGTGGGGCCGTCCCGGCCCAGCCGCGCCATCCGCACGATGATCTCGGCGCCTTGCTCGACGCTCTGCAGGCCGGTGTTCCCGTTCAGATCGGTCTGGGTGAAGCCGGGCTCCACCGCGTTGATCCGGATGTTCGGAAACGCTTTCGCATACTGCACGGTGATCGCGTTGACCGCGGTTTTCGATGCCGGGTAGGCGACGCCCGGGTAGGCGTACGCCCGGCTGCCGGGGTCGCTGACCCGGGCCAGTGAGGCCAGCCCGCTGCTGACGTTCACCACGACCGGGGCGGTGGAACGTTGTAGCAGGGGGAGGAACGCGTGCAGGACGCGCACCGTGCCGAAGACGTTCGTCTCGAAGGTCTGGCGCATGAGGTCCGCGGTCACGTCCGCGGCGCCGATCACGGTGTTGGTCGCGGTCCATTCCGTGGCGATACCCGCGTTGTTGACCAGCACGTCCAGGCCGCCGTCGGCTTCGATGGCCGCGACGGCGGCCGCTACGGACGCGTCGTCGGTGACGTCGAGCTGGACTGTTCGTCCCCCCAGCTGTTCGGCGGCCCGGCGTCCGCGCTCGACGTCCCGGCTTCCGAGGTAGACGGTGTGGCCCGCGGCGATGAGCCGGCGGGCGGCCTCGAAACCGAGACCTTTGTTCGCTCCGGTGATCAATGTTGTCGTCATGATCACGGACGCTAAATTCTAGAGCGTGCTCGAAGTCAAGCCGCAGCCGGAATCCGGTCCGCCACAGGAAGGTATGAGCATCGCCGAGGCCGCCCGGCGGACGGGGGTTAGCGTGCACACCTTGCGCTACTACGAACGCGCGGGCCTGGTCGTCACCCCGGTCGACCGCGCAGCGGGTGGCTGGCGGCGCTACCGGCAGTTGGACCTGGACTGGATCGCCGTCTGCACCAAGCTGCGGGCCACCGGCATGCCCATCAAAACCATCCGCCGCTACGCCGAACTCGTCGCCGCCGGGCGCGGCAACGAACACGAACGGCTCGCCCTCATGGAGGCGCATCGCGCCGAGGTAGCAGCCAAGATCGCCGAGTTGCACGAGAACCTGGAACTCATCGACCACAAGATCGACGTCTACCGCGGCAGGCTCGCCGTTGGCGACGCCGATCGGTTGTGGGCGCCCGACCGTCGAGCCGGCGAACGCTGAGCAATCGGCTCCGAAAAGCCTGCACCACAGGGCTAATGGTCGAGCTGGGACAGGGCGAAGGCGGTGAGGAACCCGGCCACCGTGATCATTCCGACCCACAGATGGGCGTCTTCGAAGGCCTCCGGGATCATCGTGTCGGTGATCATGGCCAGGATCGCGCCCGCGGCCAGGGCGGTGATCGCGGCCAGCGCGGCGGGCGCGGCGTCACCGAGCAGCCCGAAGCCCGCCATGGCGGCCACGCCACTGATCACCGCTATCCCAGCCCACAAGCCGAACACGTAGCGCGGGCTGCGGTTCGCGCGGCGCATACCGGCCGCGCTGGACAGCCCCTCGGGAATATTGCTGATGAACACGGCGGCCACGGTGACCGCGCTGACGGTTTCGCCGCCGAGCAAACTCGCCCCGATGACGATGGACTCCGGCACACCGTCGAGCAGCGCGCCCAACGCGATGGCCGTGCCCGAGCCGGACTGCTCGGATTCGCTTGGTTGCTGGTCTCCCGAGCGTTTGCGGTGGCGGGCGCCGCGGCGGGCGAGGGCGACGTTCGCCAGGGTGTAGATCCCCGCGCCGCCCACCGCGCCGAGGGCGGTGGGCAGCAATCCGGCCTTCTCGTGCGCCTCTGCGATCAACTCGAACGACACCGCCGAAAGCAGGACTCCGCTACCGAATCCCATCACGCTGGCCACGATCTTCGTGGGAACGCGCGCCCAGAATCCCACCAGAGCGCCTATCAGCAGGGCGGACCCGGCCAGTAATCCCCATCCGCCCGCAGCCCACAACCCTGACACTCAACCGTCTCCTCACCGCTCGGAACGCGTCGACCAGCGCGGATCATCGCCGGCCACCTGTCCGAGCTACCCGCACCAGCCGGGACGGAAACGAAGCCCAGGAATAGCGGGGAAGGGGCGGCGCATCGGGTCAGGGTGTGGCGGTGCGCGTCGCGGTGATCGCCACCGTCGTGTAGGGCAGGGTGAAACTCCCGCCCATCGCATCGATCGCCGCGCCGACACCGTCGAGCACTTGTGTCAGTTTGTCCTCCGGGAGGCGGGTCATGGAGCCGTGCGTCGGAAGTTGATCCAGCGGATCTTCGAATCGACCGGTCTCCCGGATGCCTTCGGCTGCTTTGTCCAGCATCTGCCGGTGCACCTCCAAGGCTCGCGTGCCCGGCTGGAGGGTGAACGGCGAGTCGGGCGCCACCCGCCGGTACACCACGCCATACGCTTCCGCCACCTCGGTCGGGAGATGGAACACATGCCAGAATGCGGAGAGCACGCCCCGGGGGCGCAGAACCTCCGCCGCTTTTGCCGCCCCCGCGACCGGATCGACCCAGTGCCAAGCCGTTCCCGCGATGACCGCATCGAAGACGCGGCCTGCGCCGTCCCAGGTTTCGAAGGTCGCCACGTCGACCTCCAACCCTTGGCCCCGTGCGAATTCCGCCATCCGCGGATCCGGTTCGACTCCCAGCACCGTGCAACCGGCCGCCTGGAACTGCCGGGCTTCGACACCGGTGCCGCAGCCGACATTCAGGACCGCGCGCCCGGGACTGAGGGAAACGATGTGCTCTATCAGGGCTTCGGGATAGCTGGGCCTGGTCCGGTCGTAGCGTTCGGCATTCACCCCGAAGGACTCCGCGATCTGCCGGTGCCGGTGCGGCGTTTCCTCCGGCGAAGGTATAGTGGGCATGCGCCCACTCTAAATGGGCATTCGCCCACTCGGCAACGGGTGGGTCTCGATCCGAACAGAAAGAGGCACCCGTATGCCCACCGGAGTCGCCCTCCGCGACGTGCGCGAGCAGTTGTTCGACGCCGCCGACCGGATCCTGCTCCGCGACGGGCCGAGCGCGCTGACCAGCCGGGCGGTCACCGCGGAGGCGGGCTGCGCCAAAGGCGTGCTGCACCGGCACTTCACCGACTTCGACGACTTCCTCGCCGAACTGGTGACCGCCCGTATCGGGGCGATCGAGCGACGGGCCGCCGCTCTGCGGGAATCCGCCGGGAGCGGCGGCGTGGTCGAGCACCTCACCACCGCGCTGACGGACGTGTTCGGCCCGGTCACCACGGCCATCGTCGGCTTGATCACGTTCCGGGACGAATTGCGCGCACGCCTGCGCCGCGACCGGCCGACCGGCGTCCCCGTCCTTGCGGAAGCGACCGCCATGATCGCCGGGTACCTCACCGCCGAACGCGACCTCGGCCGGATCGCCGCGACGGCCGACGTCGACTCGCTCGCCCCCATGCTGATCGGGACCGCGCACCTGCTGTTCGCCGATCGGGACGCCGGTCCGCCCTCGCGTGAGGCGGTCGGCGGTGCGGTGAGCGCGGTCGTCGGGGGAGTACTGTCCGGCTAGTGCGAGCGCCGAGGTGAAGTCTCCGGCCCGGTGCTCGGTGTCGGGGCTCGGTCAGTGCGCGCCGAGCGCGTCGAGGATCATCGGACGCGCGGTCGCGAGTGCTTGCTGCCAGTAGGGCCAGGTGTGTGTCCCGTCGACGGTGTCGACGCGGGCGGTCATCCCGAGTTCCGCGAGCCGATCACGGAACATCTGGGCGGCGATCGTCGTCATCGACTCGAGGCCCATCGCGTTGACCGTGTTCCCGACTCCGAACGGCACGTCGAGCGGGCCGGGTAGTCCGTTGCCGGTCGAGACGTATATCGGCAGTCCGCGCAGCAATTCGGCCTGTACGGTGGCGTCGTTGCGGCTCCAGGCCGGGTCCCCGACCGGCCCCCACATGTCGTCGACATTGAAATTGCCTTCGTCCCGCATGGCGGCGCGCATCGCTTCGTTCCAGAGCGGGAACGTCGGGTGCAGGAATCCGGAGAACGATCCGGCGAACTTGAACTGGTTGCGATGGTATCCGGCCAGGATCAGTGCGGCGTTGCCGCCCATGGAGGCGCCGACGATGGCATCGTTGGTGCGCGATACGCCGAACCGCTGTAGGTAGGCGGGCAGTTCCTGGGTGAGGAAGGTCTCCCATTTGTACGTCGTCTCTTGGCCGTTCGTGCTGCTCGGCTGGTACCAGTCGGTGTAGAAGCTCGAGTGGCCACCGACCGGCAACACCAGGGTGACGTTGTCGTCCGCGAATTGGGCCAAGGCGTCGGTGTCGGTCGTCCACTGACTGTGGTCGGCGGGCGCGCGCAGGCCGTCGAGCAGGTAGAGCGCCGCGCTTCCGCCGCGAGCCGCCCATTGGACCTGGACTTTGATCGGTCCCATGCTGGACGGCACGGAGAGCTCGCTGAAACCGCGCGCCGGTGCGCGCAATATCGGCGCGTGGATCGGCGCGGCGGTAGCGACGGCCCCGCCGAGGGACGACATGAGCACGGCTGTTGCCATGACAGCGCCGGTCTTTCTCATTCGACCGCGAATACCCCGCTGCTTTCCGGACCGCGCTGCCGCGCCCACCCGCATGCCTCCCACCCGCTTCCTGTTCGGTAACGATAAGTCGAATCCTGTTGTCGCACAGTACGAATCGCTTTCTCCGCACTGCACTGCCGCGCCACGATCGCGAATTCATCCTACGTTGCGCCGTGTTGGCTACCGGGCTCCGTCCCGGCCAGACATGGGAAGTCGGGACGGACCGCGGGTGCGCGCGGTGTGGACAGCTCACCGACGTCGGCCGACCGCTGTGGCCGCTCGGGGCGATGCGGATCACCGGTCGAGGAAACGAGGGTGAGCGACTCGGTCAAATGGTAGCTCGAAAGTTGCTACGCCGCGGCCCTCTGGCGTGTTCGAGAAGTGCGGCGTGTCGCGGCCGGTCGTCGACCCACAAGGAGCCGCGCCGGTTTCCCCAGCGGTTGTTCGCTGCCGTGGGAAGCTTGGATGCGAACGACATGGACTTCGCCCCGGGCCGTCCGGGCGTGTTCGCCGACTGCTCGATTTAGCCCCAGCGGGGCCACTGGGTGGGTCGCCGTCGTGCGGGGTGAGAAAAGCGCATTGCCGCTTCAAGATTTCTTTTGGAAATACCGACGAGTTGGATATCCGAATCCGAACCCTCGTTACGTACGACTCGGTGTGCTGCGCGCGTGAAAATGATTGATTACCAACGGATTATGTGATCCATGTGGAGACATCAACCCGGCGGGCCGATATCATCGGCTCGTGGGGAACCGGCTTGCGCTGATCGTCGGATCGGAATGCGATGCGATGCCTCGCTTGGGATTTCCCGGCGACTTGGCGCGCGAATTGTCTTCGGCACTCGTGACGTCCGGGGGATGGCGCGCGGTCGGCGGCAAGGTCATGGCGCTGACCGATCCGACGTTGACGGATCTACAGTCGGCGATGGTCGAGGCGTTCGAAGAAGCGAACCGGCAACGGGCGATATTGCTCCTCGGTTTCATCGGACACGGGATCGGCATGACCGGTCCGCCTCGGTACTTCTTCCTGGCGAAGGACTCGCCTTCGCCGATGGCCGGTGGCGGCAAGCCGTTCGTCCCCTTCGGGGTGTTCAATCTGTCGGAGGCGATCGGCGGCCTCGCGCAGCGGTATTCCGACATCGACGGCCTGATCGTGCTGGTCGACGCGTGTGAAGCGGGCGGCGCGACGCAGGCCGCGGCCCGGGATTGGTCGGACGCGGTAGCCCGATCCGCCGGCCGGTTGGAGCTGTTGGTCGCATCCGACGACGGCCCGGCGTATAAGGGATGTTTCACCCGTTCCATGCTCGATTTCTTCAGTGTCGGCCTGCCGCGCCGTGGCGAACACATCCTGCCGGCGGATTTACGCGACCCCATCGCGAAATCATGCACATCACAGCTCCCGCAGGCGTTTTCGATGGCCGTCGGTGAGGTCGAGAAGCAGGGCGATCCGGGTTTGTGGTTGGTGCGCAACGTCGCTCGAATGAAGGACGTGGTCCACGGGCGAGCCGACGCCACGACCGTGGACGAGTTGACGACGCGGCTGCATGTCACCGCGACGATGCGCAGGCAACTGAACGAGCTGTCCGACTATGGATTCGAGCGACTGCGCGGCGTCGTCGGCGTCGGCGGCTCCGGCAAATCCGTGCTGATGGCGTTGCTGGTGCGCCCCGGCCTGGCCGACACCTCGGCCACCATCCCGACGGTCGCCGCCGCCGCGAGCGTCAACGCGGCCGTGTTCCTCACCGGGACCGGTACCGCCGAGAAGCTCGTGGACGAGTTGGTCGTCCAACTGCGACGACAGCTACCCGCGCCGGCCGCGCCCGGACAGCCGACGACAGGAACGAATTCGGTTGACCGCGGGCGAGACGACGCGATCACGGCAGAACTACACGACGTGTTGAGCCGGTTTTACGACGCCGAGCGCCGGGTCACGATACTGATCGATGGTCTCGACCTGCCGGACGAGCCCGGATGGCGTGCGGGCATCGCGCGCACGATCGGCAGTCTCACGACGCTGGAGGACTATGATCACGTGCGCGTGATCATCAGCGCCGGAATCGATTCCGATGTCCTGACGATGCCGGAATTCGCGCGCATGCGGTCGTTCGCGTTGACCGGGCCCACGGCGTCCGACATCCGACTGTTCCTGCGGGCGCATGTGCGCGACCGCCAGGGCAGACCGTGGCCAGAGCAACGGCTGACCGCACTGGTCACGGCCTTGGGTCTGGCGCCGGATGCCGTGCCCGACACCCGTGACCGGTCGGCGCGCCCGTGGTCGCCGACCAGTGGCTGGCTCATTCCGCGTCTTGTCGTCGACACCGCCACCCTGCTCACCGACGAGCAACTCAACGGCAGAGTCGATGTCGGTGTGCTGGTGCGGCGGCGGCTGGAGGTGGTGCGCGCGTCGCTGGCTCGCACCGGCGGCACTGCCGCGATCCATCGTCTCGGTCTGTTGGTCGCGGTGGTGCTGACCGGTAGCCCGGGGCCGGTGCTTCCGATCGAGGTGGTGTGCGAATCGATCAAGGCCCTCGGGCCGGCGGATATGCCCGAACCCGAGGTACGCAACCTCACGGTGGCACTCGGCGCGCTGCTCAGCCGTCGCAGGCCGAGTACCCCGGACGAGCACATCGGCGTCGCGCACGCCGCAGTGCACGCGTCGCTGACTTCGGCGAACGCATCCGCGGGGGTGTCTCGACGGCGCGCCCACCGAGCCGTGCTGAGTGCATTGGAGCGCTGCGGCTCGGCGCAGGCCGCGGCATACCGCGAAGTCGCCGCGGTCCGGCATTATCTGGCTGCGGGGGATCCCGACGGCGCGTTCGCCTTCCTCCAGGGAATCACCTCGGGCGCCGCGAACGAGCAGATGACGCTCTGGGCATCTTGGCTGCCGAGCTTCACCAGCAGACTCGGCCCGTATCACCCGGTCAGCCGCCAAATCGCCGAGACCGTCGACCGGCTGCGCGCGCAGCGCGGACGCGCGGAGACGGCGGAGCGGACAACCCGTCTGGCGCTGCTGGCCGCCGCTGTCGTCGCGGTCGTCGTCGGCGTATGGATCGCCCTCGCGGCACCGACCGGTGATGTGGCGCTCGGTCTGTTCGAGACAACGACCACCGCCGGACCGTCGGAATCGGATCCGCTCGCGGCGACCACGGAGGACGCGGTCGGCGCGACGCTGGACGAGGCGACGACTCGACCGGCCGTCACCACGACCCCCCGGCAGATCGCGCGCTCGGCTGATCAGTCGGCCATAACGAGCACGACCACGACCACGACGACGACCACCACGACTACCACCACCAAGCCGCCGGAATGTCCCGTCGTCGTGGATACCCTCCAATTCGGCGCGGTCACCGTCGGCGGTACCGCGAAGCAAGTCGTCTCCTTCCTCTGGCGAGGTTGCTACGACGCGTCGAAAGCGTATTTCTCCGGACCCGGCTACAGCATCGACAAAACCGATTGTCCCGGTGCGCAACCCGACACATCCTGCATGATTCGCTTCGCCTTCACTCCTACGGCGAAAGAGAAGTACGACTACAAGTTCGCGATACCGGACAAGAAGGGCGGCCTGGTGGTCCGAATCCTGCTGCGCGGCAGCGGAAAATAGCCTGCTCGAAACGGTGGCAAGCCGGATGGAAAATGGCCGGAAATCTCGATATCGCGTCCGTATCTCTCGTCCCGACGGCTCCACCATCTCGGCGAACCTGGGCGTGAATCCATCCCTGACCATCACCGCCCAAGCCGAACGCGCCATGTCGTTGTGGCCGAACAAAGGCGAGGACGACCTGCGTCCAGCTCTCGGCACGGCCTACCGCAGGCTCGCGCCGATCGAGCCGAAGAACCCGGTGGTTCCGGTCGCCGCGCCCGGCGCATTGCGCCTGCCGATCACCCCGGTCCGAGCGGGCGGAAAACCGGTCGCGTGCGGCCGGTCCCGGTGCCAGGATCGGCGCATGCCCCGCCATGTCGTCCTCGAACCGCTCGACGAAGCGTTGCTCACCGATCTGCTGCACACCGCGGTGGCCGATGCGCATCCCGGCGAGGTCATGCCGGTGGAAGCGCCGGACGCGAGCTGGAATGCCGACCGAGAGGCGGATTTCCGAGCCTTCCACCGCGGCCGCGCGCTGGCGGACCCGCCCGTCGAGTCGACCTACGGCATACGGGTGGACGGCGAGGTGGTCGGCGCGGCACGACTGTGCCGGTTGCCCGCCTCGGACGGCGCCGCCGAGGCGGGAGTCTGGCTCGGCCGCTCCCGCCGAGGCACGGGAATCGGCACCGCCGTGTTCGCCGCATTGATCGAGCGGGCAACCGCCGAGGACTACTCGAGGCTGTTCGTGAGCACGACGCCGGACAACATTCCCGTACTCCGCCTGTTGACCGCACGCGGAATCGATTACGCCCTGGACGGCAACGAGGCCACCGCTTGGATTCGCTGCGGCTGAAGCCAGTTCTCCGCGAGTGAGTGAAGCGAGACCGAGCATCCGCCGTTCGCGGCCCGAGCCATGAGGGGGCCGCGAACACGCCGCGACGAAGTCGCGGCAAAATGGTCCAGTGCGCATCTTCTTGGCCGGTGCGACCGGCGTTATCGGAGTCCGCTTGCTTCCGCTGTTGATCGAGGCGGGGCACGAGGTCGCGGGGATGACCCGATCGGCGGGGAAGGCCGATCCTTTGCGGGCGCTGGGGGCCGAGCCGGTCGTGTGCGATGTGTACGACGCCGACGCCCTGTCCGCCGCCGTGGTCGGGTTCGGGCCCGACATGGTGATGCATCAGCTCACGGACCTGCCGGACGACGCGGCGCTGCTGCCGGAGCGGGCCGAGGCGAACGCGCGCATCCGTACCGAGGGCACCCGTAACTTGATCGCCGCCGCGCGGGCGGCCGGGGCGAAACGCTTTCTCGCCCAGAGTATCGCGTGGGAGCCGCCCGCAGGCCGGGGCGCGGTGATCCAGGAGCACGAAGCGGCCGTGCTGGACTTCGACGGCGTGGTGGTGAAGTACGGCCAGTTCTACGGTCCTGGCACCTACTACGAGACCGAACTGCCCGCGCACCCGCGCGTGCATGTCGACGATGCCGCGGAACGGACCATTCCGCTGCTGGATGCCTCGAGCGGTGTGGTGATCATCGCCGACGCGTCCTGACCGGCGGTCAGGACGCGCAGGGGCCGGTGTCGACCGGGCGGTCGGAGCGCCATCCGTGGTCGAGCCGGTCGAGGACTTCCGGCAGGCTCGTGGCGAATCCGACATTGCTGTTGTTCTCGTCGACACCGAACACGATGCCAAGCACCCGGCCGTCGCGGTCGACCAGTGGCCCGCCCGAATTGCCGTGCTGGATCGAACCGTCCAAGGTGTAGATCTCGCGTTCCCCGACACCGGTGCGGTAGATGTCGCGCACCTGGCGTTCGGCCCGGCCGCGCACCCGCGTGGCGGATGCGGTGTAGGACCCGCCCCTCGGGTAGCCGAGCGCGATCGCGTCGTCGCCGGGATCGGCCGGTTCGGGCGCGACGGTCAAGGCGGGCGCGGTGAGCCCGGGGACGGCGAGCACAGCGATGTCCATAGTCGGATCGAATTGCACCACGGTCGCGGTGAGCGATCCGGCCGCGGTGTCGACGGAGACTTTGCTGGAGCCCGCGACGACGTGCGCGTTGGTCAGCACGCGCTCCGGCACGATGACGAATCCGGATCCGGACTGGCGCACGCCGCAGGTCGGCGCGAGATCCTGGACGCGAAGCACACTCTGGCGCAGTGTGGCGGGCATCGGTCCCTCGACGATGCCCGGATCGGGCGGCGCGAGCGGGCGGCCGAGCCCGGCGTCCACGATCGGTCCGGTGAGCACCTCCGACAGTCCGGACAGCCAGAACGGCGCGACGTCGTCGACGGTCCGCACGGTCGTCGAATCACGCACCACGGCGGACGATTCCAGCGGTGCGGCGAACAGCCACACCACCAGCGGCACCGCGAGCGCGTAGGCGAGACATCCGCAGACGGCGTCGGCGCGTTGCGCGACCGGATCGGACACCGTCGCGCGAGCGGCTCGTCCGGCCCGGTGCCCGGCGACCGCGCCGAACGCGACCAACCCGGCGACCACCGTCAGCGCGAGCAGGAGCCGCACGGCGCCGGGAGCCAGCTGACCGAACACCGTGGCCGCGAGCGCCGCGCCGAGAATCGCTCCTGCCAGGGCGCCCGCGAAACCGGGCAGCCCCACGATCGCGCCGCGGCGCCAGCCGAGCACCGCGGCCACCACGACAGTGGTGAGCACGGCGAGATCCAGCCAGTTCGGCAAGGTCAACGCCATACTCCCGTCGCTGCTGGTGGACAACGGCGACGGATTCGTCGTCGGCCGCCCCGTCGCCATCCGGCTGTGTCACGGCCGACGAGTCGGCAACGGTCGAGCCGCTAATCTAATCAGCGATTCGAGCTGCGGCAACCACGCCGCGCTAGGCCGTCGGCTGGGTGGCCAGCGCTCGCCGGGCATACGCGCGCACGTCGGCATCGGTGTCGTCTATCGCGGCGCGCAGCGCGTCGTGCGCTGCGGGCAGGTCCGGCCACGCCGACAGCGACAGTACCGCCGCCTTGCGGACGTCGAGATGCGGATCGTGCAGCGCCGCAGCCAGGATCGGCACCGCGAGGTCCGGATCGGCACCCGCGAGCGCGAGCCCGCGCGCCGCGCCCACCCGGATCTGCCAGGCCGAGTGACGCAGGGCGGCCGCCAGCGCGGTGACGTCGGCCGGCTCGGCGCCCAGCTGCGCGAACGCGGTCAGGGCCGCGGCGCGGACCAGCGGGTCTTGGTCGTCGGCGAGGCGGCGGATCACCTCGGCTCCGCCGTCGCCGATGGCGGCCAGGCCTTGGGCGACCGCGATCCGCACTTCCCGGTTGCCGTCGGCGGCCAGGGTGGCGACGCCGTCCCGATCGTTCAGCGAGACCAGCGCGCGGACCGCCTCGATGCGGACGCGATGATGCTCGTCCGCCAACGCCGCGTGGTAGTGCGCGGGTTCGCCTGCCCGCAGGGCGCGCAGCAGATCGATCACCGTGGACCGCACGACGGGGTCGGCCGAGCCGAGCCGGTCGGAAAGTCCTGCCGCCGAGGGCAACACCTCGACGAGTTCGCGCAGGCTGGCCGCTGCGGCGCGCCGGACCGAGGCCGCCGTGTCGTCCAGCGCGTCGCCCAGGGCGGTGGCGAAGCCCTCCGGGGTGTGCTCGGTCAGCACCGAGATCGCCGCGGCCCGCACGCCCGCGTCGGCATCCGTCAGATAGCTGGACAATTGCTCCACGGTGGGCTCGTCGAGCGCGAGCAGCGCGACGATCCGGGGAGACGGGGGAGTGGCGGGCTGCGACGGCGAACCGGCCGCGGTGCGATCGTGCTCAGCGCCGCCGCCGGTGTGCGGCGCACGGCCGACGACCTGGTGCGGCTGGTGCACCGGCGCCGCCTCGGCATCGGCCGAGGGCAGGTCGTCGAGCCCGGGCACCGGAACCAGGTACGGCGCCACCGGCCGCTTCAGGAACGTCATGGTTCCGTCGGGGTTCTTGCGCAGGTTGAGGTGGTATCGCCATTCGACATCGTCGCGTTCGGGTAGGTCGGCGCGCTCGTGGTAGAGGCCCCAACGGGATTCGGTCCTGGTCAGTGAGCTGCGGGCGGCCATCTCGGCGCAGTCGCGGATGAACGACACCTCCACCGCGCGCATCAGCTCGTGCGGGGTACGCGCGCCGATGCCCTCGACCTCCCCGCGCATCCGGTCGAAGGTCTCCACCGCGATGGCCAGCTTGGTCGCCGTCTTCGGCGGCGCGACGTAGTCGTTCACGAAACGTCGCAGCTTGTATTCCACCTGCGGTTGCGGCGGCCCCTCCGGCTGGCGCAGCGGCCGGTAGATCAGCTCGTGGGCGGCGGCCAGCTGGTCCTCGGGCAGCTCGGCGGGCGCGGCGACCTCGTGCAGGGTGGACGCGGCGTGCGCACCGGCGAGATCGCCGAAGACGAACGCGCCGATCATGTAGTTGTGCGGCACGCACGCCAGATCGCCCGCCGCGTACAGGCCGGGCACCGTGGTGCGCGCGTGCTCGTCGACCCACACGCCGGAGGCGGAATGGCCACCACACAAACCGATTTCGGAGATGTGCATCTCGATGTCGTGGGTGCGATAGTCGTGGCCGCGGTTGGCGTGGAAGGTGCCTCGGGTGGGTCGCTCGGTGGTGTGCAGGATTCCTTCGAGCGTGCTCAGCGTCTCGTCGGGCAGGTGCGACACCTTCAGGTAGATGGGACCGCGCGCGGATTCGATCTCGCGCTTGACCTCGGCCATCATCTGGCCGGACCAGTAGTCGGAGTCGACGAAGCGTTCGCCTTCGGCGTTGACCTGGTAGCCGCCGAACGGATTGGCGACGTAGGCGCAGGCCGGGCCGTTGTAGTCCTTGATCAGCGGGTTGATCTGGAAGCATTCGATGCCGCTGAGTTCGGCCCCGGCGTGGTAGGCCATCGAGTAGCCGTCGCCCGCGTTGGTCGGGTTCTCGTAGGTGCCGTACAGGTATCCGCTGGCGGGCAGCCCGAGCCTGCCGCACGGCCCGGTGGCCAGGATCACGGCTTTCGCGCCGACGGCAACGAATTCGCCGGTGCGGGTGTGCAGGGCGGCGGCGCCGACGGCGCGTCCGTTGTCGGTGAGCACGCGCACCGGCATGAGCCGGTTCTCGATGCGGATCTTCTCGCGCATCTTGCGCTGGCGCAGGACGCGATACAGCGCTTTCTTGACATCCTTGCCCTCAGGCATCGGCAACACGTACGAGCCGGACCGGTGCACTCGGCGCACGGCGTACTCGCCGTACTCGTCCTTCTCGAACTTCACGCCGTAGCGTTCCAGCCGCTGCACCATGGCGAAGCCGCGCGTCGCGGTCTGGTAGATCGTGCGCTGGTCGACGATGCCGTCGTTGGCGCGGGTGATCTCGGCGACGTAGTCCTCCGGCTCGGCCTTGCCCGGGATCACGGCGTTGTTCACGCCGTCCATGCCCATGGCCAGCGCGCCGGAGTGCCGCACGTGCGCCTTCTCCAGCAGCAGCACGTTCGCGCCCTGCTCGGCGGCGGTGAGCGCGGCCATCGTGCCCGCCGTGCCGCCGCCGATGACGAGCACGTCGCAGTCCAGCCGAATCCGTTCCGATAGCGGCGGAATGTTCACAGTTTCTCCAGGATCTCGGCCTTCGTCGCGGCACGGTCGATCGCGTCCCTCGGGCGGGGCACCGGCACCAGCGCCCGCAGCGTGCCGCCGCCGAGCACAGCGATGCGGTCGCCGAGCAGCAGGGCCTCGTCGAGGTCGTGGGTGACGAAGACGATGGTGGTGGGGTGGGCGCGCCAGGTCTGGATCAGCAGGCGCTGCATGGTTTCCCTGGTCTGGGTGTCCAGTGCGCCGAAGGGCTCGTCCATCAGCACGGCGCGCGGCGCGGCGGCCAGGCTGCGCGCGAGCTGGACGCGCTGGCGCATGCCGCCGGACAGGTCGCGCGGCAGGTAGTCGGCGTAGCCGGTGAGCCCGACCTCGTCCACCCAGTGCAGGGCGGCGGCCCGCCGTTGGGCTCGCGGTGTGCCGCGCAGGCGCAAGGCGAGTTCGATGTTCTGCCGCACGGTGCGCCACGGCAGCAGCGCGTCGTCCTGGAATACCAAGGCGCGGTCGGCGGCGGGCCCGGTGACGTGGTCGCCGTCGGCCAGGATGGCTCCGCCTTCCGGCCTCCGCAGTCCGGCGACCGCGCGCAGCAACGTCGACTTGCCGCAGCCGGATTTGCCGACCACGACGAGGATTTCGCCCGGCGCGATGGACAGGCTCAGCCCGTCGAGCACCGGCTCGCCGCTATAGGCGATGCGAACACCGCTGAGACTCAAGGCCATTCCGGTCGATGCCGGTGCGTCGATCACTGTGGTCATGCTTCGACCTCCCTGGGCAGCCAGCGGGTGATGCGGCGGCCGGCCAGCTCGACCAGCCCCGATGTCGCGAAACCGAGGACGCCGATGGTGATCATGCCGACGAACACCGCCGGATAGTCGACGATGGTGTAGGCCTGCCAAGTGCGGTAGCCGACACCCAGGCGTCCGGAGATCATCTCCGCGGAGATGAGACAGATCCACGCCACGCCGACGCCGACCGACAACCCGCTGAAGACGCCGGGCAGGATGCCGGGGAACACCACGCGGGTGAGCACGTCCAGCCGGGACGCGCCCAGCGTGCGCACCGCGTCCTCCCAGATCGTGGGCAGTGCGCGCACCGCGTGCCTGGTGCTGACCAGCACCGGGAACAGCGACGCGGTGAACGTGATGAACACGATGCCGGACTCGTCGCTGGGGAACAGCAGGATCGCGACCGGCACCAGCGCGATGGCCGGGATCGGGCGGACGAGTTCGGCCAGTGGGCCGAAGATGTCGGCGAGCAGCCGCGACCGGCCCAGCCCGATGCCCGCGATCACGCCGACCACCGCGGCCAGCCCGAAGCCGGTGACGATCCGGATCAGCGACTGCGCGATGTCCAGGTAGTACCGGTCGGAGTGCAACTGCGTGCCGAACTCGGCGACGATCTCGGTGACGGTCGGCAGCGTGTCGAAACGCAGGCCCGCCACCCGGACGTTGTTGACCGTGAGCAGCTGCCACAGTCCGACCGTGGCGGCGACCGAGCCCACCCGCAGCAGGCGCGAGCGCCAGGCCGACCGCGACGCCGGGGCGGCGTCCGATCGGGTGGCGGGTTCGGCCGCGGCTCGTACTGCCGGAGCGGCGAGTTCGCTGGTCATCCGTGTACTTCCGTGACGGCCTGGTCGTAGCCGACCGGCGTGGCGGACGGGTGCGCCTGCCGGTAGCGCTGCGCGGCAGCGGTGGTGGTGAAGGGCAGGTAGGCCGAGCCGTCGCGCAGCCAGATCGACTTGTCGGCGAACCAGCGGGTGCCCAGTTCGGCATCCGGGACGTACGCGGCGCGGATCGTCCGGCCCTGCGCTTTCGCGGCCTGGACGGCGCGCAGCAGGCAGGTCGGGTCCGCGGCCGGTTGCGGCGTCCCCGCGCCGTCCACCCACAGTTCGCCGGCCAGCGCGGGGTTCTCCGCCGCTTTGCCGCAGACCGGGTCGGCGCCGGTGACCCTGGTCGGGTTGGCGGTGGCGGCGAGGTCGCGGTCGTAGTCGGCGCGTCCGGTCTCCGTGTACGCCTTGCGCAGCGGCCCGTCGTCGACGAACCGATCGATGTCGAGGTCGGCGAAGTCGCCGATCGACTTCAGGTAGGCCACATCGCCTTTGAGCGCGTTGACCAGGCTCGACTTGAGCGTCGTGTCGAAACTCGTTCCGCCGGGACCGTTGTAGAGGTACACCACCTCCTGCGGCAGCCCTGACCCGTCGGCGACGATCTTGGCGGCTTCGAACGGCTTCTCCCGCAGGAACTGGGTGGCATCCAACTGCGCGGCCAGAAACGCCTGCAGTACCTCAGGGTGATCGGCGGCGTACGCGCGCCGGGCCACCACGCCGTGGAAGGTCGGCACGCCGAGTTCGGCGCCGTCGTAGAGCAGCTTGGCCTTGTTCTGGAAGACGACCAGACCGGGCCACGCGACGAACTGCGACAGCGCGCCCACCTGGCGGGATTCCAGCGCGGTCGCGCCGATCTGCGGCTGCTGGTTGAGCACTTCCACGCCCTTGGCCGGATCGATGCCCGCCCGGGACAGCGCCTGCACCAGCGTGCCGTGCCCGGCCGAACCCACGCTGGTCGAGATCTTCTGGCCCGCCAAGTCGCCGATGCTGGTGGCCGCCGAATCGTTCGGCACGACGACCATGTTCAGCGCGCCCTTGGGGTTGTACCCGGTGACCGACACCAGTTCGGTCCGCGCGCGCTCGTTGACCTGGGTGCGGGAGCCGTTGATCAGCAACGGGTAGTCGCCCATGGAGCCGATGTCGATCTTCTCGGCCACCATCTGCGCGGTGATCGGCGCGCCGGTGTCGTAGTCCTGCCACTCGACCTGGTACTTCGCCCCACCATTGTCGGTGATCTTCTGTAGCCGCTGCTCGAGGTAGCCCTGCGCGCGCAGCAAGGTGCCCGCGGTGACGGTGTTGATGGTCTTGGACTGGTAGCCGACGACCACCTTGACGGTGCCGGCGGAAGTGTCGTCGGACTGCTCCAGCGAGCACCCGGTCAACGCGAGCGCGGCGGCGAGCAGGACGGGGGCGAGTTTCACTTTCATCGGTCTTCCAGATCAGCGGAGCAGGTAGGGCATGTTGACGGTGACGGCGCCGGTGGGGCAGCGGGCCGCGCAGGGACCGCAGTACCAGCACTCGTCCACGTGCATGAAGGCTTTGCCGTTCTCGGGGTTGATGGCCAGCGAGTCGAGCGGGCAGATCTCGACGCACAGCGTGCACCCCTGGATGCACAGCGACTCGTCGATGGTGACGGGGATGTCGGCGCGCTGGTTGACGAGTGCCATCTAGATGACCTTCCATTCGGGTGTGCTGCGGGTCAGGCTGCCGCGCATGGTGATACGGTCGCCGCGCATGCGGATGTACTCCAGATCGACCGGACGGCCGTCGTCGAGCCGGGTCAGTCGTTCCAGCATCAGCAGCGGCGCGCCGCCGGGGACGTCGAGGGTGGAGGCGGTGTGCGGGTCGGCGGGCACCGCCTCCAGGGCGAGGTCGGCCGAGCCGAGCGACTGGCCGCTGATGCGTTCCAGCAGCACGAAGACGTCGGTGTGCTCGAGGTCGTGGCCGAGTACTTCGGCGCCGATGTCGGGCACGAGGTAGGTGAGGTCGAGGCTCAGCGGCAGATTCGCCAGGTAGCGCAGGCGCTCCAGATAGACCACGCGCTCGCCAGGCGCGAGACCGAGCCTGCGCGCGACGGCGGGCGGCGCGGCGACGTGCATCGCCGCGCGCACCTCGTTGCGCACGGTGCCGTGGCCCTTGAAGGTCTCCTGCAGCCCGAGCAGAGCGTCGAGCCCGTGGTCGTACTTGCGAGTGGCCACCCGGGTGCCCACTTTCGGCGCCCGGTCGATCAAGCCCTCGTCCTTCAACAGCGCCAAGGCGTCGCGCACGGTGTTGCGTGAGGCGCCGTACTCGGCGGCGAGTTCCTGTTCGCTCGGCAGCGTGTTCTCGAACGTGCCCGCGTGCAACTGGTGGCGCAAGATGTCGGCCACCCGCCGCGCTTGATCGGCGCGCAACTGCCGCACCGGCGTGGGTTCCGCTGCCACCGTCTCCGCCTTTCTATCGCTGACCTGCACGAATAGCGACGATAGTGTGGTTGTGGTCGCGCGCTTTCCCGCGTCGCCGCCGGGAGAAATCAGGGGATGTTATTGCGCCGGGAGCCTCGCGGCCCGACCTGGCGATATGCGCGGCCGTCCGGCCAATACGCCACGTCGGGTTCCGGCGGCCGAATTCGGATCACGGCGATTCGAAAGCGGGTCCCCGCGGGCTGCGTCGCGCGAATCTACGGTCGCGGACCGTAGGTATTGAGGAACAGCACCGGTCCGGCGCCGAAGAAGCCCGCACGATCCAGAGCGAGCAGCGCCGCGAGCGCTTTGGCGGTGTAGACGGTCTCCAGGTACAGCCCGGCCCGTTCGGCGCGCTGTGCGGCATCCACGGCGGCGGGCGTGGTGTGGCCGTAGCCGGGGCCGAGCCACTCGGTGGTCAGCGTGAGGTCCTCCGGCCGCAGCCCGGTCGGCGCGAAGCGCGCTCCGCGGGCCCGGAGCAGACGCTCGGTCCGTCCGGCGAGCCGGACGATGTGCTTCGCGTCGAGGGGCAGCGTGTCGTTGACGACGACTCCGACCACCCGCGTGCGCAGCCCGGCCAGGCGCAGGCCGAGTGCGAGGCCCGCGGCGGTGCCGCCGGATCCGACCGCGGTGACGATGTGCCCCGGCTCGGGCAGCTCACCCGCCGTGATCTGTGCCGCGAGTTCACACCCCACCTCGACGTAACCCAAGGCTCCGACCGGCGACGACCCGCCCGCAGGCAGGAAGTACGGACGCGTGCCGCCCCGGACGCGTCGCAGATACAGCCAGGGCGCCGCGAGGATCGTGCGCAGTTTGGTGTGCGTGAAATGCAGAGCGGCGCCTGATTTCTCCAGCCGCCGCAGTTGCGCGCGCACGTGGTCGTCAACCGGCTGGTCCACCAAGGCGAGCTCGGTATCGATGCCCTGGGCACGGCCGTACAAGGCGGTGGCGAGCCCCCAGTTGGTTCCGGTACCGCCCACCGTGAGGATGGTGCGCGCGCCGCGTCGCCGTGCCTCCGGTAGCAGCCACTCCAGCTTGCGGACCTTGTTGCCGCCCCATCCGCCGTCGCCGTATCCGCTTTCGTCCTTGCACCACAGCTGGGCCGTGGCGCCGAGGTCGCACCGGCCGACGGGCGTCGGAGCGGTGCCGAGGCGGACGAACGGCAGGGTGTCGGCGACCTCGGGAAAACGCTGGTGCAGCAGCGCCCCGGTCACGGCGTGATCGCGTCGGGGATGCCCAGCAGCGCCGCCTGGACCTCGTGCAGCCGGTCGACGTCGCCGCGAATGCCCGCGACGTTGTCGTTGTACAGGAACGCCTCACCGAGCCGGACGAGCGCGTAGGCCAGCAGCGCGGGTTCCAGCGGCGGATCGTATCCGTCCTCTTCGGCGGCGCGCGCGATCAACTCCTGGACGGTGCCGACGACCAGCGGCTGTACCGGCCCGTCGCTCGCGGTGAGGATGCGCAGGCCGGACAGCGGCTCGTTCTCGAAGTAGCGCCGGAACGGCTCGTTGTCGGTCATCCAGCGGTTGACCCGGTAGAGCACGTCCAGGATGCGCCGCGCGCCGGTGGAGCGGCGACGGGCGTCGGCGCGGGTGAGCAGCGCCTCGAACTCGCCGGCCAGAACGGCACCGAGCACTCCGTCGCGGGAGCCGAACCAGCGGTAGACCGAGGCGCGGCTGAGTCCGAGCT
Source organism: Nocardia sp. NPDC004260 (assembly GCF_053603155.1). Classification (NCBI taxonomy): domain Bacteria; kingdom Bacillati; phylum Actinomycetota; class Actinomycetes; order Mycobacteriales; family Nocardiaceae; genus Nocardia; species Nocardia sp. NPDC004260. The sequence goes on from NZ_JBSGEZ010000016.1 coordinate 79,894, forward strand.
GCCCGGCGATCGCCTGGATGTCCACGCGCTCGCCGGACAGGAACGCCCGGCGAGCATGCTCGATGACCTGTTCCCTGGTCGCGGAGGCCGGGCGGCCGGGAGGACGGGTGGTCCGCTGACTGGAATCGATCACCGAGGAATGGTACATCTTTTAGAACATGTATCGAAACGCGCGGTGCTCAGAACCACTCGTCCCGCATCTGCAACGTGGTCGTATCCAAGGTGGCGAGCAGATCCAGCGCCGGTGCGGTCTTGGGTAATTCGAAACGATAGAAGAACCGGGCCGCGTGCCGCTTCCCATCGTAGAAATCACCCGACCGGTCCGCGGTGGCGAGGAACTGCTCCAGCCAGATCCAGGCCAGTACGGTGTGCCCGAACGCTTCCAGGTACACCGAGCTGTTGGCCAGCGCGGCTTCGATGTCACCGGAGGCGAACAGTCCCGCGGTCACCTCGACCAGACGCCGCCACGCCGAATCGAGTTGAGCGGCAAGCTCGGCGGCCTCGCCGCCGACCGCGCGCGCCGCGGTGATGGTCGCGTCCACCCGGGCTCCGAGCGCGAGCAGGCTCGCGCCGCCCTGCTGGGTCACCTTGCGTCCCAGCAGGTCCAGGCCCTGGATGCCGTGCGTGCCCTCGTGGATCGGATTGAGCCGGTTGTCCCGGTAGTGCTGCTCGACGTTGTATTCGCGGGTATAGCCGTAGCCGCCGAGTACCTGGATGGCGAGGCTGTTGGCCTCCAGGCACCACTGCGAGGGCCAGCTCTTGGCGATCGGGGTCAGGATGTCCAGCAGCAGGGTGACCGCGCGGCGGTCGTCCTCGGATTCGGCGGTGCGCTGCTCGTCGACCAGCTGCGCGCAGTAGAGCACCAGCGCCAACGCGCCTTCGGCATAGGACTTCTGGGCCAGCAGCATTCGCTTCACGTCGGCGTGCTCGATGATCGGCCGCTGCGGCGCGGACGGGTCGGCGGGAAGCTTGGCCCGGCCCTGGGTGCGCGTGCGGGCGTAGTCGAGCGACTCGAGGTATCCGGTGTAGCCGAGGGCGGTGGCGACCAGGCCGACGCCGATGCGCGCCTCGTTCATCATGTGGAACATGTAGGTCAGTCCGCGTTGCGGCTCGCCGACCAGGTAGCCGATCGCGCCGGGCGCGCCATCGGGCGTCCAGCGGCCCTCGCCGAAGTTCAGCACGGTGTTGACCGTGCCGCGGTAGCCCATCTTGTGGTTGAGTCCGGCCAGGGCGACGTCGTTGCGCTCACCGATCGCGCCGTCGTCGCCGACCAGGAATCGGGGCACCACGAACAGCGAGATGCCCTTCGTGCCCGCGGGGCCGCCGGGGATCTTGGCGAGCACCAGGTGCACGATGTTCTCGCCGAGTTCGTGATCGCCGCCCGAGATCCACATCTTGGTGCCGAACAGGCGATACGTGCCGTCGCCCTGCGGTTCGGCGCGGGTGACGATGTCGGCGAGCGAGGAACCGGCCTGCGGCTCCGACAGGCACATCGTGCCGAAGAAACGGCCCGCGAGCATGGGCTTGACGAACTTCTCGACGTGTTCCGGGCCGTGGGCGAGGAGCAGATTCGCGTTGGCCACCGTGAGGAACGGGTAGCCCGCGGTACCCGGGTTGGCCGCCTGGAACCAGGCGTAGCTCGCCTGCGCGACGGTTGCGGGCAGCTGCGCGCCGCCCAGTTCGTAATCCATTGCGGCCGAAGGCAAACCGGCCTTCGCGAAGGCGGTCAGCGCCTGGCCGACCTCCGGGATGATGGTCACGCGCTCGCCGTCGAAGGTGGGTTCGTTGGCGTCGTTGAGCTTGTTGTGCGGCGCGAAATACTTGGTGGCCAGCTGCTCGCTGAGCTCGAGCACGGCGTCGAAGGTCTCCCGGGAGTGCTCGGCGTACCGCTCGCGTTTGGTGAGCGCTTCGACGTCCAGCCACTCGTAGAGCAGGAACTCGAGATCGCGCCGGGACAACAAGGTCGACCGCATCAGCCAGTCCTTTCGAGACATGTTCGACTTACTGTATCTTACGGGCCAGTGGGCGGGTGCGGGACCGGTAGTCCCTGCCGAATGCGTATCCGGGTGCGCCGCCGGACCGGCTGTCGACGATGTCCTCGCCGACGCGCCCACCAGGCGGATCGTCCCCGCTTCCACTTCGGTCGTCCGCCGGTGGTCGTCATCCGGAGACGAGCAATCCGCGTTCTCGCGCGATCGCGGCCGCCTCGGTTCTGCTGGACGCCCCGAGCTTGGTGAGGATTCGCGAGACGTGCACTCCCGCGGTGTTGGCGCTGATGAACAACTCGGCCGCGATCTGCCGGTTGCTCGCGCCTGTGGCCACCAGGCGTAGGACGTCGAGTTCACGCGGGGTCAGGCCCGAGGCGCTCGCCGACCGGGCAGGCGCGGGCCGGTTCCCGGCTTCGGCCAGGTCGATCCCGGTGCGGTGGGCCAGCTGTCTGGCTTGCTCGGCGAGTGGCGCCGCCGCCAACTCGTCCGCCAGCCCGAGGACCGTCCGCAGTGCGTCGCGTGCCGCCGCGCGATCACCCGCGGCCAGTTCCGCGCGCCCGGATTCGAGCAGGCCGCGCGCCAGCTCGTACGGCCGACCCAGGGCTCGCCAGGAGGAAGTCGCCGCGGCCCAGTCGGCGGGACGGCCGCTGCGCACCGCGTGGCAGGAATTCCGGTACGCGGCGTCGACCGCGGTGGTCACCGGCAGCTTGGCGACAGCGGAGTCGAGAACCATTGGCGCGCAGCGGGTCCGGGCGATCGCCTCGGCCAGTGCCCATGCCTCGTGCGGGTGCGCGAGCAGATCGTCCGCGGTCAGCGTCGCGGCGCCGATCTCGGCGGCGCGCTGCGGATTGCCCGCCGCGTGCGCGATCTCGGTATGCACGGTGTGCAGCTGGATCTGATATTGCCTGGCCCAGCGCCGATTCCCGAGCAAGGGTTGCGCGGTCGCCGCGCTCGCCGCCGCGGCCTGGTCGTCCCCACGCGCCAGCATGATCCGCGCGTGACACAGCAGCAGCGCGGCGGTGCTCAACGGGGGCAACTGCTCGGTGAGCGATTCGTCGATCAGATCCAACGCCTCGTTCCAGCGGCCCAGCGCTGTGAGCGCCTGCGCCCACTTGACCAGCAGGATCGGCGCGGCCTCGGCGAATCGGTAACTCTCGTGCGCGGCGCGCACCCCCTGCTGGATCGCCGTGATGGCCGCTTCGTCGGCGCCTGCCGAGACCAGCAGCGCCGTCTCCCACAGCACCACGGTCAGCAAGGTGCCCGGATCTCCCGCGGCCTCAGCGGCGGCATGCGCCCGCTCGAAATGGGTCATGGCGGCGTCGGGACGGTTCGCGGTGGCCAGCCCGAGATAGGCGTGGGCACGCGCGGCCAGCGACGCGGCGCTCCGGTCTTCGCGAGGGTCGCTTGAACGCCGCCGGTGCCTCGCGGCGTCCGTGTCCTCCGCTTCGACGCCCCCGCCCGGGTTCGTTGCGCCCGCGCCCGGCGCGCGGAGCGACGATGCCGTGACCGGCGAGGTGTCGTCGACGGGCGGGTCACCACGTAACTGTTCGGCTACCTCGACGGCGGCGCGCGCGTCGTTCTCGGCCGCTGTCGCGCCGCTGAACACCCGCACCGCCGCGAGTTCGGCGAGGATTTCACCGCGCAGTAGGGTCGGCCGGTCCGAAGGAAGATAGGTCAGCGCCGCGAGCAGGTCGTCTTCGCCGCCTCCGCTGCTCTGATTGCGCAGTCCGGCGCGGTAGTAATGCAGGCGCGCGGCACGCTCCGGGGCGATCCGCGCATCGGTGGCGGCCAGCGCCTCGTCGGCCGCCGCGATGCCGCGCTCGACTACACCGCCGCGATGACACGCGGCCACGACCGCTGCCAAGACGTCGAGCCGATCGGCGTCCAACCGGTGTGCCGCTTCCGGTACGCGGTCCCACAAACCGAGCACCCGGTCCAGGTGGTGCACCTGATCGCGATGCGCGCTCACCCTTTCCGCCTCCGCCGCGGCGTCCCACGCGGCTTCGAACGCCAGCGGCAGCTCTCCGGCGGCATACGCGTGGTAGGCCAGTTCGGCGGCCGGGCATCGGTCCGCGCCCGGCTTCCTTCGCCGGGTAGCCAGGGCTTGGGAAAGTCTGCTGTGCAGCGCTTGCCGCTCCGCCGGCAGGAGGTCTTCGTAGACGGCGTCGCGGATGAGAACGTGCCGGAACTGGTAGCCGGTGTCGGTGGAAACCAGGAGCCGCTGGTCGACCAGCTGACGCAGTGCTGTGGCGAGCGCGCCCTCGGGGAGATCGGAGGCGGCCGCCAGCAGGGTGTGCCGGACCGGTGACCCGGCCACCGCCGCGAGCCGCAGCACCGACGCGGCCTGATCGGACAGGTCGGACAGGTGATCGAGCAACAGCTCCGACAGCTCGGCGGGCGTGTCCTCCGGTGCAGGATCGAGTGCCTCGACGTACAGCGGAATTCCCCTGCTGCGCTCGAAGATCCGCCCGATGGTCCCTGGCTCGGGCTCCCTGCCGCGCAGCGCGGCCAATTGCCTGCCGACCTCGTGCCTGGTCAGCGGTGCTGGATTCAGCAAGCGGACACTCGGGTCTCGGCGCAGGCTCGCGATCAGCTTGCGCAACGGCTCGGAATCGGCAGGCCGGTGGGTGCCGACCAAGAACAGATCGCCTTCGGCGATGTTGGCCACCAGGAAGGCGAGCAATTCCAGGCTGGCGTCGTCGGCCCAGTGCAGATCTTCCAGCACCACCAACAGCGGCTTGGTCATCGAGAACTGTTCCAGCACGGTGAGGATCTCGCCGAACAACCGGATCCTGTCGGTGTCGGCCTCCGCCGCGCCCGACCGCGCCGCCAGTTCCGGAAGCCAGCGCGCCAGCGCCGGTCGCACTGGGAGCAGCGTCGCGAGCGCCTCCACGCCCTGGTCACGCAGCAGTGTGCGCATGACCGCGACGAACGGCGTGAACGGCACCCCTTTCGCGCCGAATTCCCGGCACCTTCCGTACGCCACTACCGTACGAGCCCCGAGCCGCGTCCGGAACTCCCCGACCAACCGCGACTTGCCGATACCCGCCTCACCCCCGACCAGCACGGTATGCACCGCCGGGTCCCGATAGGCATCCTGCAACGCCGCGAGCTCAGCGGCCCGCCCCACAAACGCGCCGCGCACCGGAAGGCTGACCACGGCGCGATCATGCCCGCACCGCGCGCTCGACGCCAGTTCGCGAGTGGCACACCATCGAGAGGTCTTCTCGGCCGATGCCGCAGTGGTGTGCCACTCGCGAACTCGAGACCGGGGGCGCGGCCTCGGCCCGACCAGCGCGCCGGCGGGTTCGTGGCCATAGTGGTACGGCCCGGGTTCTGCGTTACTCGTCGGTGGGCTGGGCAAGCGCGGAAATAGTGATTTCTCGTGATTCGGCCGCCACCTCGTTACGCGAAGTATCAATGGCATGACGAACACCGAGATCCGCCCCTTCCGTATCGACATTCCGCAGGCCGACCTGGACGAGCTTCGGCTGCGGCTGGCGCGTACCCGTTGGATCGATGAGCTGCCCGGCGCCGGCTGGGAGCGCGGTGTGCCGACGGCGTACCTGAAGGAGCTGGCCGGGTACTGGGCCGAGAAATTCGACTGGCGTGCGGCCGAGTCGGAGCTGAACGCCTACCCGCAGTTCACCACCACCATCGACGGCCAGAACGTGCACTTCCTGCACGTGCGCTCGGCGCGGGAGGACGCAACACCGTTGCTGTTGCTGCACGGCTGGCCCAGCTCGGTGGCCGACTTCCGCGACGTGATCGGCCCGCTCACCGACCCGGACTCGAACGCGCCCGCGTTCCACCTGATCATTCCGTCGCTGCCCGGCCACGGTTTCTCCGGCCCGCTCACCGAGACGGGCTGGAACGACGGCCGGATCGCGGCGGCGCTCGCCGAACTCATGGCTCGCCTCGGCTACGACCGCTACGGCGTGCAGGGCGGCGACCATGGCGCGTTCATCGCCCCGGCCCTGGCGCGGATCGACACCGACCACGTGCTCGGTGTGCACGTCAACGCACTGGTCACCTTCCCGACCGGCGACCCCGCTGATCTGGCCGCCCTCACCGACGCGGAAAAGGCGCGGCTCGCCGCGATGAAGAAGTTCCAGGACGACGGCTCGGCCTACATGAACCTGCAAGGTTCCCGCCCCGACACCATCGCCCAGTTACTCGCCGACTCCCCGGCCGGGCTGCTCGGCTGGATCGCGGAGAAGTACCGCGAGTGGACCGACAGCGCCAACGACCTGCCCGAACAAGCCGTCGATATCGACCGCCTGCTCACCACCGTGAGCATCTACTGGTTCACCGACACCGCCCGCAGCGTCGCGAACCTGTACTACGAACGCTTCCACGACGCCCCCATGTTCGCCCCGAAACCGAAGGGCACCGTGCCCACCGGCGTCGCGGTCTTCAAGGACGGCGACTACGCCATCCGCCGCTTCGCCGAACGCACCCACAACATCACCCACTGGTCGGAGTTCTACTCCGGCGGCCATTTCCCGGCCCTCGAGGTGCCGGACCTACTGATCGGCGACATCCGCGAGTTCTTCCGGTCACTCGGCTGATTCGGTATGGCGAGGGGTAGGCGGCGGGTCGTCGCCTACCTTTCGATTCCACGGTCGCTGCTTATCGTGGCAGCTCGTCGGACGCAGCTCGTGCGCACGGGCCAGACAGATGCGGAACGTGGTGGCCTCAAACGCGAATACGTCAGCCGCGATCGATCCCGCACCAAGCGGCGACACCCCGCACACTCTCATTGCTGCGTGCGTCGTCGCGTGCTAGGACGCGGATGGTCTCGTGAACCATGGGGTGGTAGCGGGTCTGCGTCGGCGCGATCTCCTTAGCTTTGCGCAAGGAGGTAAGGGCTTTCGTCCCGTCGCCGTGAAGCAGGAATCCGCGGGCCAGGTCGATGTAATGGTGGCCCGCGCGCTCCCGGGGCGTCGTGGCCGGGAGACGCACGTGCTCGGCGCGTTTCACCGCCTCGGTGCCATCCATCATCTCGACGGCCAGCCCGACCGACCAGATGCCGACATTCGTGACGCCGAAGCAGAGCCGGTAGTCGTCTCGGTCGCCGCCGAGGCGGCGGGCAGTTTTGCCGATTCGCTGTCTTGTTCGTCGGTCACAGTTTGTTCCGGCCTCGGCGCCGGGTGAGCACATCCTCTGTCTCAGCACTGATTGCGACGTGGTGCGTTGAAGGCCGCGTCGAAGCTGCCCGCGCTGCTGGTCCCGGTTCGGTTGTCCGGTCCGCAACTAGCCGCCGGAGACGATGGCGGCAAGGTTGGCGAGCTCGTTCTCCCGTCCCTGGGTGAGGCGCTGAGTCCAGACGTCGTCGTGCATGGCGTCGACGGTCATGACCACGCGGACGCCCGCGTCGGTCGGCTCGAGCTCGACGGTGGTGAGAAATTCGTACGGCTCGACGCCGGGGATGAAGTCGGCCAGGGAGGTGTAGGCGAGCCGGTCGGGGCCGTCGATCTCGGTGAATGTCTTGCGGGACTCGGTCGACAGTGGCATGCCCGCGGATCGCATGAATTCGATCTGCTCGGGGGCGGTCGCGGTCATCGTGTAGACCAGTTCGCCGCCAGGGCGCAGGTCGAGCTGATCGACGCGGACGGTGAAACCGTCGGGCGCCCACCACTTCTCGATGCCCGCCGGGGTGGTCCACAGTTCCCAGATCGCCTGGGCGGTGGCGGGGTAGTCGCGTTCGATGCGGATCTGCTCGGACATGTCGTGCTCCTGGTTCAGAAGTATTCCTTGAAAGGAATATATCTGAGGAGGCATGCTTGGTCAATGGACCCCGCACTATTCGCCGCTCTGGCCGAACCGAACCGCATGCGGATCGTGGAGTTGCTGAACGCCGCGCCGCGTCCGGTCGGCGAGATCGCTACCGCACTCGGCCTGAGACAACCGCAGACGACCAAACATCTCCAGGCGCTCCAGCGCGCGGGCCTGGTGGTAATGGAACCGCTCGGGCAGCGCCGCATCTACGCCCTGCGCCGGGGTCCGCTGCGCGAGCTGCGACAGTGGCTGGCGGGATTCGAGGCCGACCATCCCTCGGAGTCGGTGCTCGCGGAATACCGGGTGGCAATCGCCGCCGAGCCGTTGTCTGCCCACGAATTCCATCGGACGCTGTCGGCGCCGCCGGCGACCGTGTGGGAGTGGTGGACCTCGCCCGATCTGGCGCGCCGGTGGTGGCACCCAGCGCATTTCGAGGTCGCCGACTGCGTCCTGCGGCCGGTCGTCGGGGGCGCCCTGTCGATCGTGCTCCGCGAGGGCGACGGTGCGCTGTATTCCAGCGCCGGGCGCTACCTCGAAGTCGTTCCGCCCGAACGGCTCCGGTTCGAGTTGTCACCGCTGGACGGCAACGGGACCCCGTTGTTCCGGGCCGACCATCTCCTCGAGTTGACCCGCGTCACCGGCGGCACCCGCGTCGACCTACAGATCGACGTGTCCGACCCGACCCCGGGCTCGGAACCGGCCATGGCCGGCATCCGCTTCGGCTGGAATCAGCTGCTGGACACCCTCGCTCACGTCATCAACTCGGCCACAAGCTGATTCGGCTACCGAGTGATGCTGTCGAGATCATCGAGGTCGCCGCGCCTCACCAGGGCTCATTTCCGCTCGAGCGCGGCGGCCGATGCACCCGAACGGGCGAGCCCGGTGACCTCGTGACCATCGAACAGTACGGCCCCACCCTCGGCCTACATGAACCTGAAGGGTTCCCGCCCGAACACCATCGCCCACCTGCTCGCCGATTCCCCGGCCGGGCTGCTCGGCTGGATCGTGGAGAAGTACCGCGAGTGGACCGACAGCGCCAACGACCTGCCCGAACAAGCCGTCGATATCGACCGCCTGCTCACCACCGTGAGCATCTACTGGTTCACCGACACCGCCCGCAGCGTCGCGAACCTGTACTACGAACGCTTCCACGACGCCCCCATGTTCGCCCCGAAACCGAAGGGCACCGTGCCCACCGGCGTCGCGGTCTTCAAGGACGGCGACTACGCCATCCGCCGCTTCGCCGAACGCACCCACAACATCACCCACTGGTCGGAGTTCTACTCCGGCGGCCATTTCCCGGCCCTCGAGGTGCCGGACCTACTGATCGGCGACATCCGCGAGTTCTTCAGCGCGCTCGGTTGATCGGCTGGAAGTCATAGGCAGGCGGTTGTCACCGCCTGCCTACGCCATGCGTGGTGTTCCTGTCGTTGGACAAGGCAGCCTGGATGAATGGGGCGGCAATCAATCTCAACGGGGGTACGCATCTGCGGCGGTATCCCGATGTGCTGGGGCGGGTTCGGGCGATGGCGGAAGGCGGATGAAAAGGACACGGTGGTGAATCCGTGCGGTAAGTAGTGTCGAGGCGGGGCAAGATTGCGAGTGAGCTGGGAGGCCGGGGTGAGTGGGACGGAATGGGAGATGTTCTGCTCGGAGGTGTTTGCCATCGCCGAGCGTTACGCCATCCAGACATTTTCGAATCCCGGCACCCTGGTGCTCTCCAGCGGATCCTCGTCCACGGAAGCCGAAGTGCGCGGGGCCAACCCACACATCAAGCTGGTGGATATGGGTGACGCCGCGGTGCGCATCGAAACGGGCTGGTGCGTCCGCGCCATCGCCGACTACGAAATCCAAAACGAGGACAAGCCGTCCCAGGCGGCCGCGGCGGTCGAGGCGATCATTCTCGGAGGCGCCGAAGAGTATGTGATCACCGATGACGACGACCGGTGGGTGGCGTTCGGGTGGTGTATTCGAGGCAAGGATTCCCTGATGTCGCGACCCCCGCACATCACCTCGGGACGAAAGGCGGTTCGTCGGCTCCTGCCGTGGCGGTCGGCCTGACCGCGCGGCCAGGAGCTCGACCAAGCCGACCCAGCTGCCGTCGGTGCAGCGTGCCCAGCCGTGGAGTGGCCGGGCGCGGTGGAGCTCCCCGCTCAGGACCTCGATCGAGCGCGACGGTTCTACCGTGACGTCCTCGGGCTCGAAGCTGTCGAGGAACGCGAGGGTGGATTGCGCTACGTATGCGGGGCGACGGAGTTCCACCTGTTCCTGTCGTCGGGCACCGCATCAGGAATCGCGACACAGATGGGCTTCGAGGTCGATAACCTCGACAAGCTCATGGCCGAACTCCGTGAACGCGGACTGCGCTTCGAAACAGTCGATGTCCCCCGCTTCATGGTCGACGGCGATATCGTGACGGCCCCCAGCAACTACCCCAGCAAGGGCAACGGCGAGCGCGGCGCGTTCTTCCGCGACAGCGAAGGCAACTTACTCGCCCTCGGACAGGCGACCCGCTGACCGATGAGCACATTCCCCATCCGCTCCAACGCGGTCCGCCGTATCAATCCTCAGCGCCCGAACAAAGCACCCGGCATCAGCAGGCATGTGCCAGGCCCGCGCCGAAACCTTCGGCCATATAAATGTCGTGCATGGCCTTCCTGGCGCGTGCCGCAGCTTCGGTGTCGGGCAGCGCTGGCAGGCTGCTGGTACCGGTCGGTGGAAGCGTTCGCATTTCGTGCCGCAGGGGATCGCTGGCATACTGGATCAAATGGCCATGATATGGGGGAACGCCGTTCGATGGGTGTCGGATACTCAGCCGGGCGTCATCGAGGTAGAGTTCACCGACGCGGAGGGGGTGACGCACAGCTTGATCGACAAAGTGTGGATCTTTGGCGCACCCGACGACTTGGGGTCGGACTCGGCCTACCCGGTGCCCGTCGAGATCGGCGTGGACCTCGTCGAACAGGTCGGCGACTCGACGGTGGTCGATCTCAAAGCTGAGCCACACAACACCGACCGCATCCGGTACATCGTTCCGAGCGCGCACATCGTCCGCTGACTGCGGTGGCGCCGTGCCGATCAGGCTGACGCGGTATATCCGGAGATGGGCGCCTGCACCGCCGCTTATCTCCGGATAGTTGGCGCTGAGGCGGGATCAATCCAATCGGCTCAACCGCGCGATGATCGTGGCGGCCATCGCCGCCGGGTCGCCGTGGTCGGGCCGCAGGACGATCTCGGCTTCGGTCGGCGCTTCGTAGGGGGCGTCGATGCCGGTGAAGCCGTGAATCTCGCCTGCGCGGGCCTTGGCGTACATGCCTTTCGGGTCGCGCGCTTCGCACACCGACAGGGGAGTGTCGACGAACACCTCCAGGAAGGGGATGCCCGCCGCTTCGTGGGCGGCGCGGGCGCGGTCGCGGTCGGCGCGGTAGGGGCTGATCAGCGAAACGACCGCTACCACACCGGCATCGGCGAACAGTTTCGCCACTTCGCCGACCCGCCGGACGTTCTCTTCCCTGTCGGCCGCGCTGAATCCGAGATCGGAGTTGAGGCCGTGGCGCAGGTTGTCGCCGTCGAGGAGGAACGCCGGGCGGCCCGCCGCCACCAACCTGCGCTCCAGTTCCACGGCCACAGTGGACTTTCCGGAGCCCGACAAGCCGGTCAGCCAGACCGTCAGGCCGCGGGTGGCGCGCTCGTCGCGCTCGACAGCGGTGGAGTGCCAGACCACCCGGGAGGACGGCAGGCTCGGACCGGTGATCATGCCCGCCGCGACGGTGTTGTTCGTGGTGTCGTCGACCAGGATGAAGCTGCCGGTGGTGCGGTTGCGCCGGTACGGGTCGAACAGCAAGGGCTGGCGGGTGCGCAGCTGGACGCGGCCGATCTCGTTGAGCGACAACGCTTCCGCCTGCTCGTCGCGGTGCAGGGTGTTGACATCCAGTCGGTAGTCCAGGGAGCGCACCTCGGCGGTGGCCGCGCGGGTGGTGTGCCGGATGGTGTAGGTCGCGCCGGGCGTGAGCTGGGTGTCCTCGGCGAACCAGCACACCATGGCGTCCAGATCGCGCCCGGTGTTCGGGCGGTTGTTCGGGCGGCAGATCAGGTCGCCGCGGGAGATGTCCAGCTCGTCGGCGAGCTGGATGGTGACCGCCTGCGGCGGAAAAGCTTCCGTGACGGGTGCGCCGCCCGGCCCCCAGATCGCCTCAACCGTGGTGGTGAAGCCCGATGGCAGCACCGCCACTTCGTCACCCGGCTTGAACACTCCACCCGCCACGGTGCCCGCGTAGCCACGGAAGTCCTGGGCGTGGCTGCGGGTGACGTACTGCACCGGGAAACGCGAATCGATCAGGTTGCGGTCCGAGGCGATGTGCACCTCTTCGAGATGGTGCAGCAGGGGAGTGCCTTCGTACCACGGCATGCTCGCACCCCGGTGCACGATGTTGTCGCCGTGCAGCGCCGACACCGGCACGAACGTCAGATCCGAGACGTCCAGTTTGGAGGCGAACCGCGCGAACTCCTCGCGGATCTCTTCGAACCGTTCCTGCGACCAGTCGACCAGGTCCATCTTGTTCACGCACAGCACCAGGTGCGGGATGCCGAGCAGACTGGCCAGGAACGCGTGCCTGCGGGTCTGCTCCACCACGCCCTTTCGAGCGTCGACGAGGATCAGCGCCAGGTCCGCGGTGGACGCGCCGGTCACCATATTGCGGGTGTACTGAACATGCCCGGGGGTGTCGGCGATGATGAACTTTCTTCTGGGCGTGGCGAAATAGCGATGCGCCACGTCGATGGTGATGCCCTGTTCGCGCTCGGCGCGAAGGCCGTCGGTGAGCAGCGCGAGGTTCGGGTAGTCGTCGCCGCGGTCGCGGCTGGTGCGCTCCACGGCGGCGAGCTGATCGGTGAACAGCGTCTTGGAGTCGAACAGCAGCCTGCCGATCAGCGTCGATTTGCCGTCGTCGACGCTGCCCGCGGTGGCAAGGCGCAACAGTGTGGTCGTCATCAGAAGTAGCCTTCGCGTTTGCGGTCTTCCATCCCCGCCTCGGAGATGCGGTCGTCGGCACGGGTGGCGCCGCGCTCGGTCACCCGCGCCGCGGCGACCTCGGCGACCACGTCCGCGGGTGTGGCCGCGGTGGACTCGACACAGCCGGTGCAGGTCGCGTCGCCGACGGTGCGGAAACGGACGGTGGCCTCATACGGCTCCTCGCCGTCGAGCAGCTGGAGAAAACGGGTGTGCGCCAGAAGCATTCCGTCGCGCTGCACCACCGGCCTGCGGTGCGCGTAGTACAGCGGGGGCAGCGCGATGCCCTCGGCTGCGATGTAGCTCCAGATGTCCAGTTCGGTCCAGTTCGACAGCGGGAAGACGCGAATATGCTCGCCCGCGCGGTGCCTGCCGTTGTAGAGGTTCCACAGTTCGGGGCGCTGCCTGCGCGGGTCCCACTGGCCGTACTCGTCACGGAAGCTGAACACCCGCTCCTTGGCGCGGGCCTTCTCCTCGTCGCGGCGCGCGCCGCCGAAGACCGCGTCGAACGCGCCCTCCTGGATCGACCGCAGCAGCGTCGTCGTCTGCAACCGGTTGCGGGAGGCGCGCGGCCCGGTCTCCTCGACGACCCGTCCGGCATCGATGTCGTCCTGCACCCGTCCGACCACCAGGCGCAGGCCCAGGCGGGCCACCGTCTCGTCGCGGTAGGCGATCACCTCGTCGAAATTGTGCCCGGTGTCGATGTGCAGCACCGGGAACGGTAGCGGCGCGGGCCAGAAGGCCTTGGCCGCCAGGTGCAGCATCACCACCGAATCCTTGCCGCCGGAGAACAGCAACACAGGGCGCTCGAATGTCGCTGCCACTTCACGGAATATGTGCGCCGACTCGGCCTCGAGCGCGTCCAGATGGGGCAGCTCGTAGGTGCTCGCCGTCGACTTCGCGTACTGGCTCACACCGCAAAACTAGAACACGTTTCGGTCTTCGGTCAATGGTTTGCGTCCGCCCGAGTTCGCCGTCACCGTGTCAGCGGCGTCCACCAGTGCCGCGCCGCGGCGGGCGATCTCCGCCCCGGTGATCGAGCGGCCGATGTACATCGTGAGCACCATGTTCTGCCTGCCGTCGCCGTCGTAGGTCGGTGCGGCGAGCAGGCTCACCGCGTGTTCCTTGCGCGGCCGTAGATCCGCGCCCAGGTACACCCGCTCGCCGAGGCTGGTCACCAGCTCGCCGACCAGTTCGCGCAGCTCAGGGGGTAGGTCCCGATCGGCGACCCCGGCCAGCAGTGAGTACAGCCGACGTCCCGCGGTGGTCATGCTCTCCACCAGGAATCCGCGCTCGCGGCATTCGGCGACCACTTGACGCAGGCGCGTCTCGTCCTGTCGCAACGGCACCGCGGGCGGCTTGGCCAGCCAGGCGTCGAACGCCGCGTCGGTATCCCAGAGCACATACATCAGGCCGACCGGCGGCGCGAAATGGTAGGCCGCGCCCACCTTCACCAGCCCGGGGCCGGTGCTCTCCAGCACCATGATCTGCTCGCCGACGACCGCGGACGCGGTGCAGGTGGTGTGGTAGCGCGCGGAGAGTTTGTCCAGCTCGACGCGGGCGAGCGCGGAGATGGCGAAGCTGTCCTGCGCCACCCGGCCCGCCGCGATCAGTGCGGGCCCGAGCCCGTAGGTGCGGGTGTCGGCGTCGCGCATCAGGTAGCCGCCCGCGGTCAGCTCGGTGAGGATGCCCAGGCAGGTCGGCTTGGCCAGGTCGAGTTCGCGGGCGAGCTCGGAGAGCCCGAAGCGTTTCCCGCGCTGTTCGACGAAGAAGTCCAGGACCTGCACCACGCGGGCGGTGGGCGCGGACCGACGACCGACCATTGACCACTCCTAGAACACGTTCTAATCTTTCTTCTATCGAAATGTACCAGAGTGGTACATATTTGGAACACCGGAGAGAGCCTCTTGCTGACACAGCCGTTCGCGGACGCCATCGCCGCCGCCGAGCAGATCATCACCGGAGCCGCGCACATTCGCACCGAACAGGACCTCGTCGAGGGCTACGACTATCTGGCGGGCAGCATCCGCGCGTCGTTGCAGATGGCCTGGGCCTACGAGCTGGACTTCCCGTTCTTCGTCATGTCCACCGGCCCGTACACCAAGATGGGCCTGGACAACCCCGACACCCTCTACTACCACTCCTATCTGCGCCCGGACGCCGAATATGTGGTGACCGGCACCCGCGGCACCACCCGTGACCTGAGCTTCCAGGTGCTCAACGGCAACTATTCGCCCGTCGACGTGCCCGACAGCCTCACCGCTTTCGACGACCGAAAGCTCGACATCCGCGCGGACGGGACCTACGAGATCCGGTTCGGACCCGGCGAAGCGGGCCCCGGCTATGTGCACCTCGGCGCCGACGCGGCGATGCTCGTGGTCCGCGAGGTGCACAGCGACTGGTTGACGGAGAAGGCGGGCACGATCCGCATCCAGCGCGTCGACCGGATCGGCGACGCGCCGCCGCCGCTGACCAAGGACGTGCTCACCAAGCGATACGGCGTGGCGGGCAAGATGCTGGTGTCGCGGTTGAAGACCTTCCTGGCCTTCCCGGAGTGGTTCTATCTGAACCTGCCGGTGAACACGCTGACCGAGCCGAGGCCGACGCCGGGCGGGCTGAGCACCCAGTTCTCCTCGGTGGGTCACTACGACCTGGACGACGACCAGGCCATGATCATCACGGTGCCCAAATCCGACGCCCCCTACCAGGGCTTCCAGCTCGGCAGCATGTGGTACCTGTCGCTGGATTACATCAACCATCAGACCAGCCTCACCGCCGACCAGGCACACGTGGACCCGGACGGGATGATCCGGCTGGTGGTCAGCGAGCGTGATCCGGGCCTGGCCAACTGGATCGAGCGCACCGGTCATTCCCGCGGCTACCTCCAATTCCGCTGGCAGCGGCTGTCGCGGGAGATGAAACCCGACGACGGGCCCACCGTGGAGATCGTTTCCGTCGCGGACCTGCCCAATCGCCTGCCGTTCCACGAACAGGCGCTGGTCACGCCGGAGCAGTGGCGCGACCGGATCGCGGCGCGTCAGGCCGCCGTCGCGGAGAGGATGCTCGGCTGATGTTGTTGCGGGACAAAGTGGTCGTCGTCTCCGGCGTGGGGCCGGGACTGGGGCGTGCGATCGCGGTGCAGAGCGCGAAGGCGGGCGCGGACGTAGTGCTGGCTTCGCGGACCGAATCGCGACTGACCGAGGTGGCCAAGGAGATCACCGAACTGGGCAGGCGCGCGGTGGTCGTGCCGACCGACATCAACGACGAGGCCGCGGTCGTGAATCTGGTCGAGACCGCGCACAGCGCCTTCGGCAAGGTCGACACGCTGGTGAACAACGCCTTCGCGATCCCGCCGATCGTCGACCTCGCCGACGTCGACCTGGATCAGGTGCGCGCGGGCTTCGAGACGAACGTGCTGGCCGCCTTGCGTCTGACCAGGCTGTTCGTGCCCGCCCTCGCCGAGAGCAAGGGCTCGGTGGTGATGATCAACTCGGCCGTGCTGCACCACTCGCGCCGAACCTTCGGGCCGTACAAGATGGCCAAGGCCAGCCTGCTCGCGCTGGCGCAGAGTCTGGCCACCGAACTCGGTCCGAAGGGCATCCGGGTCAATTCCGTCGCCCCGGGCTACATCTGGGCCGACAACCTGAAGTGGTACTTCAACTACCTGGCACAGCAGCGGGGGATCACCTCCGAGGAGGTCTACGCCGAGACCGCGAAGACCACCGACCTGCGCAAACTGCCCGAACCCGACGAGATCGCCGACGCGGTCGTGTTCTTCGCGTCCGCCATGGCGCGCGCGATCACCGGCGCGTGCCTGGACGTCAACGCCGGCGAATTCCACCACTAGGAGATGACCGTGATCGGTAGGGACGACGTCGGGACCGTCGACGATCTGCACGCCTCGGCGACCAAGGTGGTCGGGCTGGACGACTTCGGCGGCGACGACTACCGCGAAGGGCTCGAGGTGCTGCTCGAGTCCTATGCGAAGGACGCCGAACTCACGCCCTTCGGCAACAAGGTGAACCGCGCGTTCCTGCGCGGCGCGCTGATCGCCCGGCTGCTCAGCGAGGCGGCCTGGCGGCGGCATCCGGAACACGCCGACGTGGCGATCGAGCGCCCGATCTTCGTGACCGGTCTGCCGCGCTCGGGCACCACGGCGGTGCACCGCCTGCTCAACGCAGACCCGGCGCACCAAGGGCTGGAGATGTGGCTGACCGAGATGCCGCAGCCGCGCCCGCCGCGCGAGACGTGGGCGAGCAACCCGGTCTACCAGCGCCTCGCCGCCGCCTACGACAAGCACCACGTCGAACATCCGGAGTTCATGGGAGTGCACCACATCTCGGCCGACCAGGTCGAGGAGTGCTGGCAGTTGCTGCGGCAGTCGGCCATGTCGGTGTCCTACGAGTGCCTGGCCTACCTGCCCACCTACTCCGAGTGGTTGCGCGAGCGGGATTGGACATCCGCCTACCGCAGGCACCGGCGCAACCTGCAACTGATCGGGCTGCCGGACGCGGACAAGCGATGGGTGCTGAAGAACCCGAGTCACCTGTTCGCGCTGGACGCGATCTTCGAGGTCTATCCGGACGCGCTGGTCATCCAGATGCACCGCGATCCGCGCACCATCATCGCGTCGGTGTGCAGTTTGAACGAGCAGGCGTCGGCGGGCTGGTCGGAGAAGTTCCGCGGCCCGGTGGTCGGCGCGACGCAGCTGGATCTGTGGGCGCGCGGCGCGGAGCGGTTCCTCGCCGACCGCAAACGCCACGACGCGGCGCAGTTCTGCGATGTCGACTACGACGAGTTCGTCGCCGACCCGATCGGCACGGTGACGTCGATCTACCGGCACTTCGGGCTGCCGCTGACCGCCGAGGCCGAGGCGGCGATGACCGCGTTGCACGCGGAGAGCACGTCGGGGGCGGCACGCCCGGCGCACCGCTACACCCTCGCGGATTTCGGGCTGACCGCCGAGCAGGTGGACGCGCGGTTCGGCGCGTACCGGGAAGCGCACTTCCCGGGGCGGTGATCGGACGGCGCTCGCCGGTGGCACGTCGACCGGCGAGCGCCGGAACACCGCGACGGCATGTCAAGCGAGTCTGCATCGTGTGCCGGTGCGGTCGTGCCGGATTCGCGGGCGGCCCGCCTGCCTGCGCTTTTTTAGATCGACGGGAATTACTCTGGCCGACAGGGCATTCCATGCAGTCGTGCACAGTGCGCCATTCGCGAGGGCGCCCGGCGTTCGGCTCGTCGGCGGGCGATTCGGTCATCGAGGTGCGCAACCATTTCCGTGTCGGCGGAGTCGCGATCCGTCGACGCGGAAGCGTGCACCGGGGGCCAGCGCGCACGGGCGCTATGAAGGCGGCGCGAGCGTAGTGGACAAGGGAACCGGAACCCCACGTTCTCCCCAGCATTCGGTGGCCGCGCCGTGCGCGAAGCCGACGCCCCCAGCGGACTCCGGCAGGTGCGGTACCGAGGCTCGAACCGGCCGATTCTCGCCGTCGGCGCGGAGGATCAGGGCTGTCCGGGCTTCAGCACGATGAACAAGCCGTTCGCCTCCGCACACAGCCGGTCGCCGTCGTGCAGGGTGGCCCGCACATAGACCTTGCGCCCCTCCTGCCGTTCGGCCCACGCGCGCACCTTGAGTTCGGTGTTCAGCGGCGTGATGGAGCGGTAGTCGACGGTGAGCGACGCCGTTCTGGTCACCGCGCCGGAGCGCACCGCGGCCGCCATGCCGAGCAGGTCGTCGAAGGCGATGGCGATCTGACCGCCGTGGGCGGCGCTGTTGCCGCCGAGGTGGAAGGTGCGGAAGGTGAGGCGCGCGTCGACGCCGTGCTGCGGGTCGACATGGTCGATGAAGAACGGCGGCAGGGTGATGTTGCCGCGGGCGGGCAGGTCGAAGCGGGTCCAGTTGGGCGTCGACCATTCGTCCACCCGTGCGGCGTCGAGCTTGTCGTTCAGCTCCTTGAGAATGCCGATCGCTTCCACCGCCAGCTCGTCGGAGGGCGAGGCCAGGCGGACGCGGTCCATCAGGCCGCGCACCTGCTCGATGAACTGGCCGTAGTGCGGCCCGCCGCGGGAGATGTCGTCCTTGGCTGCCTCGTGGGCGGCGATCAGCTGGGTCATCGGCCGGAACCCGCCCTCGTGGTGCTCCTGACTCGGCAGCGAGTCGCCGTCCTGCGGTTCGTTCATGAGAACAAGTTATCGGTTGCCCGGTGAATGCTCGCCGCGCGGGTGCTGTGTCCGTCGTCACGAGCCGTCACCGCCTAGGCTGGTGCGCGACCGCATATCGCCTTTCCCGGGTGGTATCGGCCTGGTTCCGGCGGCCGGATACGCGTTGCGGCCGCGCTGGATCCCTGACCGCTTCGGCTGGCGAAAGGCTCTGTGCGCATGGGTATCACCGCGGTCGTGTTCGACATGGACGGCGTATTGATCGACTCCGAGCCGGTCTGGGAACTGGTGCGGCGTGGCTACGTCGCGGAGAAGGGTGGGCGATGGCTGCCCGACACCCAGCGGCGGCTGATGGGGATGAGCACCGGGGAATGGTCGGCCTATCTGAGCGACGAACTCGGGGTCGGCGAGCCTCCGGAGACCGTCGCGCGGGAGGTGATCGAGCGGATGTCCGAGCGCTACGCCGAGGGCGTGCCGGTGCTGCCGGGTGCGGTCGAGGCCGTGCAGCGGATCTGTGAGCACTGGCCGCTGGGGCTGGCCAGTTCGTCGCCGCGCGCGCTCATCGACACGGTGCTGGGCCGGACGGGTTTGATCGAGTACTTCTCCGTCACCTTCTCCACCGAGGAGGTCGATCGCGGCAAACCGGCGCCGGACGTCTACCTGACGGTCGCGACGTTCCTGCGTCAGCGGCCGAGTGACTGTGTGGCCGTCGAGGACTCGAGCAACGGCCTGCGCTCGGCCCACGCGGCCGGGATGCGGGTGATCGCGGCGCCGCGCCCGGAGTACCCGCCCGCTTCCGATGCGCTCGGCCTGGCCGCCAAGGTCATCTCCGGTCTCGATGAACTCACTCCTGGGCTGATCACCGGCTGAGCCACCGCCAGATCAGGGACGGTAAGAAGTCAGCAGGGTGCGGGCGGCGGCAGCCACGTCCTTTTCCAGCCAGGCGGGCAGCTGCGCGGCGTGGGCGTGGCGGCGCAGCGCCGCATAGGGCAGGTCGACGATCGCGCGGCTGACCGCATCGATCTCTCGCTCGTCGTTCCTCCCGAACAGGGCGCGCGCGATGCGGCGCAGATGCTCGATCAGCGGCGCGTTCATCTCGGCCAGGGTCGCGCGGAACTCGGCGTCCGGCTCGCCGTCGAGCAGATCGCTGGGACGCAGCTCTAGCAGGAGCTTGGCGTCCTGGGGGAGTTCGCGGCCGAACCGCAAGGCGGCGCGCACCATCCCGACGCCCGCCTCCACCGGATCCGGCTGGTCGGCGGCGGCGAGGGTGCCGTCCTGGAAACGGCGCAGCGCGCGCAGCCACGCCGCGGTGAGCACACCGTTGCGGTTGCCGAAGCGGTGATACAGGGTGCCGACCGGAGCGCCACTGGCCTCGGCGATGGCCGACACGCTGGCCGCGCGGGGCCCTTCGGCGAGGACCAGCGCGCGTGCTGCGTCGAGGATCACGTCGCTGTCGTGCTTGCGGGGCGGCGCCATGTACTAGTACGTTCCTTCTATATGGAGCGATTGTCCTATATTGACGAGCATGCCAGATCGGTCGACGCGAATCGCGACCGGGCGTGGCAAGCGATGCTGAGAGTCGTCTGTCGCGACCCGCACGAGCCGTCGCCGCCCACCGGGTTCGTCGTCGATTCCGTCGCGGAACCGCACCGTTTGGCGCTACGCGGCCAGCACTGGTTCTCGAAATACGCGCTGATCTTCGAATTGGACGAGGAGGGCCCGGGCCGGACTCGCGTCCGCGCGCGTAGTTACGGCGACTTTCCCGGCCTGCGCGGCCGGATCTATCGTGCGCTGGTCGTGGGGACGGGTGGCCACCGATTGGCGGTGCGTCAGATGCTGCGCAGGATCGCGGCGGCGGCATGATCCCGGGGACCGTGTGGGGCGCCACCGAAGCCGAACGCGAGGCTCCCTTGCCGTGCGACGACCGGCTACCCGGCGGCCTCCAGGCCGATCGCGCGATCAGCGTCGACGCGCCGCCCGCTCTCGTCTACGCCTGGCTGTGCCAGTTGCGCGTCGCGCCCTACAGCTACGACCTGCTGGACAACTTCGGCAAACGCAGCCCGCGCCGGCGCGACCCGATGCTCACCGAACTGGCGGTCGGTCAACGGTTCATGTCCCAATTCGAGCTGGTCTCCTTCGTCTTGGGCAGGCACATCACGCTGGTTTCGGGCAAGGTGTGCGTCACCTACGCGGTGCGACCAGAAGGCGCGGGAACTCGCCTCCAGGTCCGGATACGCTGCGGCGCGCCCAGACTCGTCGCGATGGCATTGGCCCTCGGCGACCTGCTCATGATGCGTAAGCAACTGCTGACGCTGAAGGAACTCGCCGAAGCCGAATACCACTCCGCCCCAGCGGATTCCCCGGGGCCGCCGGAACGGTGACGGCCGCGAGGTGCCCGACGCGACGACGGTAGCGCGATCCTGGTGGTGGGGGAGACGTGCATATGGAGGTCATCCGCACGAGCGAAGGGGTGAGGTTCAGGAAAGGCGCTCGACCAAATCGAACTTGCGTTGTTCATAGCCTTTCGGCACGGTGTCGCGGACCGAGATCAGGGCGTGTGCCCATGCGCCGAGCAGGGTGTGGTCGCCCACCGTGCGGCCGGGATCCGGAGTGGGTTCGGCGGTGAGCAAGGGGAGTGGGTGGATGCGGTGACGGGCCTCGTTCTCCAGTACTGTCGCTTTGTCCACGAAGATCCGCAGGTCGTGATTGAGCAGATAGCGGCCGACGGCGCCGTGTTCCGGCGGCAGCAGTGCGGCGACCGAACCTGCTGTGCGGTAGAGGTTTTCGCCGAGTGGGGGTCGTTGCGCATCCCGTCCCGCCCAGGTGACCCGAGCTGGTTCGGTGAGCAGTCGCTCGATGCCTTGGACGAGGTGGTGGCCGATCCTGGCATGTTCCATGAGCCGCGGGCCCGCGTCCACGTAGCCGAGTAGGCGGTGGTCGCCGGTGCGGAGTACTGCTCGATAGAGCTGCCACACGTAGTCGTATTCCCTTCGGTGGTAATCGATTTCGTTGCATGTTCACACGCGTTTGCGGTGTGGCGATTACAGCGGCGTTACCACCGTGGTGCGGTCAATCGGCCTGCGCGCAGGCGACCGCCCGGTCGAGCAGGAGTGCCTGCTCGGAAGTATTGCCCGTCAGTTCCGCCGCGCGCGTGAATTCGGCGCGGGCGTGCGCATACCGGCCCAGCTGGGCGAGCAGGTCGCCGCGCACGGCGTAGCGCAGGTGGTAGTCGGTGAGGGCGCCCGCGGCGACGAGCGCGTCCACCAGCTCGAGCCCCGCGGCGGGGCCGTGCACCTTGCTCACCGCGACCGCGCGATTCAGCTCCACGACGGGGGAGGGGAAGCGTTGCGCCAGAACGGCGTACAGTCCGGCGATGCGCCGCCAATCGGTCTCTGCCGGCGTCGCCGCCATCGCGTGCACCGCGGCGATCGCGGCTTGCAGCGCGTACCGTCCCGGCGGCAGGCCGCGCTCGTATGCCGCACCGTTCGCCCGCCCGAGGGCGGCCAGCCCGCGCCGGATCAGCAGGCGATCCCACCGTGCGCGGTCCTGGTCGTCGAGCAGCACCACCTCTTCGCCGGTTCCGGTGCGCGCGGGCAGCCGGGACGCCTGTAGCTCCAGCAACGCGACCAGGCCGTGCGTCTCCGGCTCGGCGGGCAACAACTCGCCGAGCATGCGGGCCAGGCGCAGCGCGTCCTGGCACAGTTCCTCGCGGACCCAGTCCTCGCCCGCCGTCGCCGCGTAGCCTTCGTTGAAGATCAGGTAGACCACGGCCAGCACCGAGGCCAACCGATCGGCCAGCTGGGCGCCGCGTGGCACCGTGTAGGGGACCCGCTTGTCGGCGATGGTGCGTTTCGCGCGCACGATCCGTTGCGCCACGGTCGATTCCGGCACGACGAACGCCCGGGCGATCTCCTGGGTGGTCAGCCCGCCGAGCAGCCGCAGGGTGAGCGCGACGCGGGCCGGTTCGGTGAGCACCGGGTGACAGGCGGTGAACATCATCCGCAGCAGGTCGTCCTCGACCAGGTCGTCGTTCGTATCGGGCGGCGGCTGCTCGGTCACGAGATCGCGACCGAGCAGCTCCAGCTTGCGGGCAAAGGTGCGGTTGCGCCGCACCCGATCGATCGCCCGGTGTTTGGCGGTGAGCATGAGCCAGCCGCCCGGGTTCGGCGGCACGCCGTCGCGCGGCCACTGCTCCAACGCCGCGACCAACGCGTCCTGCGCCAGCTCCTCGGCGGCGCCGATATCGCCGACCACCCGGGTGAGCCCGGCGACCAACCGGGGCCATTCCATCCGGGTCACGGCTTCGGCGGCGCGTCGCGCCGAATCCGCGGACGGCTGCCCGCTCATCCGCCGTGCCCGCTCAGGAAGGGTCGGCGATCTGCCGCACCTCGACCTCGATGTCCCATTCGGGTCCGTGCACGGCGAGGAAACGAGAAGTCCATTCCACCGCCTCTTCCTTCGACTTGACCTGCAGAATGCAGTATCCGCCGATGATCTCCTTGGATTCGGTGAACGGTCCGTCCAGCACGGTCTGCTTGCCGCCGGACTGGGTGACCCTGGTGGCTTCGGTGATCGCGTGCAGGCCGTTGGTGTCCAGCAGCACCCCCGCCTTGGTCATCTCCTCGATCACCTTGCTCACCTGTTCGCGCAGCGCTTCGTCCGGCTCCGGAGAGGTGGCGGGGTCCAGGCGGATGAGCATCATGTATCGCATCTCGGCATCCTCGGTCGATGTGGCGTCAGGATCGGTCGATCCCCACATCACTGCATCGAACGACTGCCGCCGCAATCGACATGCCGAGCCGATTTTTTCTAGTGCGTCGGCCACGCGATGGGTTTGCGGGCCGCTCGTGCGGTCCAACGGCCGTCGTCGTGGCGGACTTCCACCGGGTGTGCGAAGGCGGCGGTGACGTTCTCGGTGGTGATCGTCTCCAGGGCGGGGCCCGCCGCGACGGCGTGACCGCCCGCGATGAGCAACGCGTGCGTCGTCGTGCTCGGCAGCTCTTCCAGGTGGTGGGTGACCAGGATGGAGGCGACGTCGGGGTGGGTACGGTCCAGGGTGTCGAGAGTGTCCAGCAACTGCTCGCGCGCGGCGACGTCCAAGCCGGTGGACGGTTCGTCGAACAGCAGTAGCCGTGGCTCGGCGATCAGCGCTCGGGCGATGAGGGTGCGGCCGCGCTCGCCCTGGCTCAGCGTGGGCCAGATCTCCGTCGCCTTCCCGGTCAGGCCAACGGTGTCGATCATCGCGTCGGCTCGGTCGAGCTGGTCGGCTGTCGGTGTCCAGCGCATGGGAGTGTCGATCGTCGCGGTCAGGCCGGTCAGCACGACCTCGCGGATGGTCAGCGGAGAGCGCAACGGGTGGCGTGGGTTCACCTGGCCGATGCCGCGGCGAAGCTGCTGCAATTCGACGCGGCCGAGTTCCGCGCCGAGCACACGGACCGAACCCGACGTGGGGAAGGTGACCGCGCCGCAGAAGCCGAGCAGGGTGCTCTTTCCCGCGCCGTTCGGACCGAGCAGCGCCCAGCGTTCGCCCGCGCGCACGGTCAGCGAGATCCCGCCGATGATCTTCTTGCCCTCGCGGCGGAAGGTCACGTCGGTCAGTTCCAGCACCGGTTCGGTCACGTGAAAGCCTCTTTCAGAGTGGTCAGGTGGGTGCGGCTGTACTCCGCCGCGGCGGCCGGGTCGCGCGCGGCGATGGCGTCGGCCAGCCGCTGGTGCGCGACGTGATCCACGGACTCCGACGGCACCGGGCAGATCTTCAGCATGTCGATCATCGCCAGCCGCAACCGGGGCAGGAAGCTGTCGAACAACTGGGTCAGCACGTCGTTGTGGGCGGCCACGATGACCGCTCGGTGGAACGCCATATCGGCGTCGACGTGCTCGGCCACCGGTTCGCCGTGTGCTTCGCGCGCGGCCAGCGCCCGGCGGATCATGCGCAGGTCGGCGGGGGTGCGCCGCTGGGCGGCCAGTGCGGCGGCCTCGGCCTCGATCGCGATGCGCGCCTCGATCACCGAGGCGATGGTGGCGCGGCGCAACACGGCGTCCCATTCCTCGGTCGCCTCGAGCGCGGTGACGAAAACGCCCGCGCCCTGCCTGCTGTCCAGGACGCCTTTACCGGCGAGCTCGCGGATCGCCTCCCGCAGCGTCGAGCGTCCGACGCCGAGCTGTGCGGCCAGGGCGGTCTCACCGGGCAGGCGGTGACCGAGCGGCCATTCGCCCGCCTGGATGCGGGCGAGCAGCACTTCGGCCGCCTGCGCGGCCAGTGGATGGCGCCGTACCTGGGAGATCATTCACTACCTCTCTACTTGTCTGAGGAGTCGTGTACAGTCTAGCCATCATGCGCACCATGCTTCTGCTTAGCCGCCACGGCGGGGCCTGAACGACCGGCCGCCCGCCGTGGGGCTTCGTCGTGGCCGGTCACCCTTGTCGTGACGGCCACAATGGCCAGGAGGCAGACCCATGACCACCGCATTCCCCACCATCCACACGCCTGCGGGGCAGGTGCCCGATCAGGCTCCGGCGTGGAATCGCCAGCGGCGCTCGCAAATGCCGTCGCACCGCTATCGTGACATCCATCGACGCGTGGAAGTACCGCTCAGGCAACGGAAGTGGCCCGACGCCCGGCTCACACAGGCGCCTCTGTGGGTGCCGGTCGATCTGCGCGACGGCAATCAGGCACTCGCCGAGCCGATGGACCCGGCGCGCAAACGGCGCTTCTTCGAGCTCTTGGTCGCCATGGGGTACAAGGAGATCGAGGTCGGTTACCCGTCGGCGTCCCAGACCGACTTCGACTTCGTTCGGCTCATCGCCGAGGAGGATCTCGCGCCAGAGGACGTGACGATCGCCGTCTTCACCCCGGCGCGCCGCGATCTCATCGAGCGCACCGTCGCATCGATCCGCGGCATCCCCAACGACGTCGTGATCCACATGTACACCGCGACGGCTCCCGCGTGGCGGGACATCGTGCTCGGCAAGGACCGCGCGGCGCTGCGCGAGCTGATCCTCGACGGCGGGCGCGCCGTGCTGGACTGCGCCGGGGACCTGCCGAACGTGCGGTTCGAGTTCTCGCCCGAGGTGTTCAACCTGACCGAGCCCGACTACGTCCTCGAGATCTGCGACCGGATGACGACATTGTGGGACGCCACACCGCGGCGGCCGGTCATCCTGAACCTGCCCGCCACCGTCGAAGTCGCCACCCCGAACGTCTACGCCGACCAAATCGAATACATGCACCGCAATCTGGCTCGCCGCGACAGCGTCATCCTGTCGGTGCACCCGCACAACGATCGCGGCACCGGCGTCGCGTGTGCCGAGCTGGCGGTACTCGCGGGCGCGCAACGCGTCGAGGGCTGCGTCTTCGGCAACGGTGAGCGCACCGGCAACGTCGACATCGCCACGCTGGCGCTGAATCTGCACGCGCAGGGCATCGATCCGATGATCGACTTCTCCGACATCGACGAGATCCGCCGCACCGTCGAATACTGCACGCGCATGCCGATCCACGAACGGCACCCATATGTCGGCGATCTGGTGCACACCGCGTTCTCCGGGACTCATCAGGACGCGATCAAGAAGGGCATGGCCGAGCATCGCACCCGGGCCGCCGCGACGGGCATTCCCGAGCGCGCGGCCGACTGGCACGTGCCGTATCTGCCCATCGATCCCGCCGACCTCGGCCGCAGCTACGACGCGGTGATCCGGGTCAATTCCCAATCCGGCAAGGGTGGCATCGCCTACCTGCTGCACACCGAATACGGCATGGACCTGCCGCGACGCCTGCAGATCGATTTCGCCGGGCACGTGCAGGCGCTCGCCGACGACACCGGCGTCGAGATCAGCGCCGCCGAACTGCGTGACCTGTTCGAGGAGATCTACTGCGACGACCCGTCGGGGCCGGCCGTGAAGGACTGGCGCACCAGCGGCGACGGCGCCGAAGCGGACACCGAGATCACACTGATCGTCGACGGCGTCACCCACCGTACGCGGCGCGGCGGCGGCCCGGTCGCGGCGCTCACCGAGGCACTGGCCGAGGCGGGGTATCGCGTAGAGGTGCTCGGCCTGACCCAGCAGATGACGGACCGAGACGACAGCGCCATCGCCTACCTGGAATACCGCAGCGGCGAACACCGCGGTTGGTCCTGCGGCCGAGCCGATTCCGCGCAGGCGGCGGCATTCGCCGCGATCCTGCGCGCTGCCGGACGCTCGGCCCGGCGGTGATCATCTGGCACCCGCTCTCGCGCTGACCGACTCGTGGCGCGACGGCAGGTCGCGGCTGGTGCGCGGATCACGCGCGTACCGCCGACGATCCGATCGGGTACTCGGGCCCCGGTACCCGATCGGATGCGGGCGCCGCACGGCAGGTGACGGTCAGGCCCCGGTGAAACCGTCGATTCGCTCGCGCGCCAGGTCGGGCGCGGTCCACGTCACGGGCTCGACCCTATCCCCGCCCGCGTTCCCCGGAGAACCGACTTTTTCCGGTCAGAACATGCCGTGCGGTATCTGTGCGGGCTCGGGCACCGTTTGCACGACGTCCCAGTGCTCCACGATCTTTCCGTCGGTCACCCGCCAGATGTCGACCACAGCCAGGTCGGGCTCTTCTTCGCCCGGCGGGATCATGCGGTAGTGCATGACGACGTATTCGTCGTCGGCGATCACCCGCGCCAGCTCCAGCTTCGACCCGGCCACCGGTGCCTGTGCGATGAACTCGATGAAAGCGTCCTTCCCGGAGGGATTGCCGGGGCTGTGCTCGAGGAAGTCGTCGTGCAACAGAGTGCGCAGCACGTCGACGTTGCCCGCCGCGAACTCCGTGAAGCCGTTCAGGAGCAGTTCTCTGTTGCGCGCTGCCGCGCTGTCGTTCGTCATGCCGACGAGACTGGCAGCGAGCGAACCGGGGTGTCGATTACCCGCGATGTAATGGCGGGCATGACCCGGGCGTCGTGATACTGGGCCGATGAACGGTGATCGACCGGTCGGCGAGCTGCTGCGAGAGTGGCGGCACCGGCGGAAGCTGAGCCAGCTGGACTTGGCCATCCAAGCCGACGTGTCCGCCCGGCATGTCAGTTTCGTCGAGACCGGCCGCACGACGCCCAGCCGAGCCATGGTGCTGCACCTGGCCGAACAGCTCGAGATTCCGCTTCGCGAACGCAACCGTGCGCTGATCGCCGCCGGACACGCTCCCGAGTTCCGGCGCAGCGACTGGAACGACCCCGCGCTGCGGCGTGCCCGCGACGCGGTGCAGCGGGTACTGCGGCTGCACGAACCGTATCCGGCGCTGGCGGTGGACCGGCGCTGGAATCTGGTGCAGGCCAACGACTGTGTGGGCGTGTTCTTCGAGGGTGTGGATCCGCGGCTGCTCGAACCGCCGATCAACATGATGCGGCTCGGCCTGCACCCGGCGGGCTTCGCCTCCCGGCTGCGCAACCTCGAGCAGGTCCGCGCTTTCCTGCTGCCCCGCTTGGCGCGGCAGGTGATGGCGACCGGAGATCCCGAACTGGCTGCGCTGCACGAGGAACTGCGCTCCTACGGCTCGCCGGGCGTCGCGGACAGTGACATCGCGGATATTCTGCTGCCGATCCGACTGCGCCACCGCGACACGGAACTCGCGTTCTTCAGCACGATCACGACCTTCGGCGCGGCCTTCGACATCACGCTCGATGAAGTCGCGGTCGAAGCGTACTTCCCTGCCGACGACGAAACGGCTGCCTACCTGCGTGCGTGCGCCGAAACCGGGGGGTGAGCGACGGGCGTCGGGTCAGTCGCGTTCGGTGAATCGCTCCGCGGGTTCGCCGCTGAGGTGCCCGGCGGGCAGCTTGCGGCCGCAGAGGACGAGCAGCAGGTCCTGGGCACGCCCCGATAGCACCGTCCCGGACCCGTAGCTGAAGTCCAGGTCGTCGGCGCGCAGTTCGATGCCGCCGAGTTTGGCGCCGAACAGCTTGACGGTCCTGGGGTCGATCGTGTCCAGCACCAAGCGCATCCGGTCTTCGGGCACCAAGCGGTCCAGGCCAAGGGCAACGGTGATGTCCAGCCCGTGGATCACATCGTGGCTCAACGCGTTGGAGAGCCCGCCGCCCGGCGGGCGCCAGGGATGATCGACGTTGTCCCACAGGGATTTCAGCAGATCCGAGGTGCTCAGCGTGGCGGCGTCCATCCTGGCGGTGCGGTCGGCCAAGCGGTTGAAGTTCCCGAACGCCGCGACCATCCCCAGCGCCAGGCGCGCGCTCGACAGGCGATACGGCATGGTGATGTGCGCGACCACTTCGCGTACCCGCCAGCCCGCGCAGAGGGTCGGCGAGTCCCAGCCCCCGGCGTCCAGTCCGGCCAGGAGTTCGGCGAGTTCGGTTCGTTCCGCCGTCACCGCCCTTCGCACCTGGGTATCGATCATTCGTCCACCTCTCTTCGACGAGGTGATCCAACCCCTCCGGCCGTCGAGGCGCCACCCGGCGACGAAAATCGGCCACCCGCAGAGCGGAAACAGGGTGCTTCCAGATTCGCTGCGCACGCCGAGACCGCGGTGAAGACAGTGGTCAGCCGTAGAGCGCCTGACGGGTTCTCCGATACGCGGCCCGGATGTCCCGTCCGGTCGCGGTGTCGGCCGGTGGCGGAATCTCCGCGACCGAGCATGCGGGCCAGGACGGCGGCCGGGACGTGCCGCTGAGCGCCCATGCCGCTTGCCTGGCAGCGCCGAGCGCCACGTACTCGGCCGGTTCCGGCACCGTCACCGTGACGCCGAAGACCTGCGCGGCGATCGCCGCCACCAGCCGAGAGCGCGCCGCGCCGCCGATGAGCAGCACGCGCCGCGGCGAGACCCCGCCGATCTCGGTGAGGTGGTCGAGCGCGTCGGCGAGATGACACAGCAGAGCCTCGAAGGCGGCGCGGGCCACCGTGCCGGGTCGCATCGCCTCCGGCCGCAACCCGTGCAGGCTACCCGCGGCGTGCGGCAGGTTGGGCGTGCGTTCACCGGCGAGATACGGCAGCATGACCACGCCGTCCGCGGCCGGCGGCTCCTGCGCGGCCAGCGATTCCAGCGTCGGCAGATCCACGCCGAGCAGATCGGCGGTCGAGGTGAGGATGCGGGCGGCGTTGAGCGTGCAGACCAGCGGTAGGAACGCGCCGGTGGCATCCGCGAAACCGGACACCGCGCCGGTCGCGTCGGCGGCCGGGCGGTCGGTGCGAGCGTATGCCGTTCCGCTGGTACCGAGGGAGACCACCACATCGCCGTCAGTGATGCCCAAGCCGAGCGCGGCCCCGGCGTTGTCCCCCGTGCCGGCGGCGACCAGTGCGCCCGACGGTGTGTGCCCGGCGAGCTGGTCCGGGCCGAGGACCCGGGGCAGGCCCGGGTGGCGCCCACGAAAAGCCATGGCGAGCAGGTCTTCGCGATAGTCTCCGTCGGCTGGTGACCAATAACCGGTGCCGGAAGCATCGCCCCGGTCGGTGGTCGGCTCGAGCATGCGTCCCGGCCCGCCGCCGCGTAGTCGCCAGGTCAGGTAGTCGTGTGGCAGCACGACGTGCGCGGTGTTGTCGGCGAGTTCCGGCTCGTGGTCGGCCAGCCAGCGCAGTTTGGCGACGGTCAGGCCTGCCACCGGTACGTTACCGACCGCATCGGCCCATGCCCGCGGGCCACCCAGGTCGGCGATCAGTTCCTTCGCCGCGTCGGCGGAGCGGACGTCGTTCCACAGCAGCGCGTCCCGCACCGGAACACCCGCCGCGTCCAATGGGACCAAGCCCTGTTGCTGTCCCGCGACGGCTATCGCGTCGACGTCGTCGAGCAATCCCGCACTCGCCGTCTGTAGCGCCTCCCACCACGCGGCCGGGGCGACCTCGGTCCCCTCCGGGTGCGTGGCCCGGCCCTGAGCGAGAATCTCACCGCTGTCGGCGTCGCAGACCACGACCTTGCACGCCTGGGTGGAACTGTCGACTCCCGCCACCGTCGTCATGGCGCCTGCCCCGATCGAAGCCCGCTCGCGTCGACACCGCCCCCGTCGCACAGCGGACGCGGGCGGATCGACACCTCGGAGGAAACCGGTCGCATTTCGAGGACGAGCCCGTCGCGCGATCCGGCGAATCGTCCGATCGTCTGGAGCACACCCATACCGACCACCTTGCACCTCGCCGCCCCGCACCGGAGCATTTCGGGTATTCCGCCGCCGTATCGGGCAGACTGTCGCGATGAGCATCGACCCCACCGACGTGCGCATCCGCACGGGAGACGGGACGCAGCTGCCGGAACTGACCGAGGAGGCGCTCGGCGACCTGCTCGGCGAACCGGCCGGGCCGGAAGACGCCGTGCTCGAACTCAGCCGTGCCGACCTGCACGAGATCCGGGCCAGGTTGCTGCCCGACGGTGTCTACGAGCTGGAGCACCGGGCCGGGTCGGCGACCGAGTCGTTCCAGGTGTACACCTCCGACCCGGTGCTGGTGCGTGATGTGCTGTGGGCCTGGCTCTGCGACGATCCGTGGTGGCGCGACTCGGTCGCGTGGTTTCCCGTCGACCCGGCGATCGCCGAGCTGCGCGCCGTGCAGGACGAACTCACCGGCCTGCTGGACGGCCTGACCGTGATGGACGATCTCACCGCGGGCATGGACGCGGCGCTGGCGCGCGCCGACGAACTGCTGGCGTCGGAGCTTCCGCCGGATGCCGACGACCCCGCTCAGGCCTGATACCACCAGGCGGTGGTCGCCACGTCGGCGTCCTCCAGCGGGAGATAGGTCTCGGCGTCCTGCCATCCGAGGGCTTGGACAGTGACGCGTAGTTCGCGGTCGAAACAGATCGGATCGCGCACATGCCAGCGGTACATGCCGAAGCGCTGATCCGCTCGATAGATTTCCTCCGGCGGCAGCACTTGATGCAGCCCGAGATAGGGCGTGGAATATGTCCGGTATGTCCCGTCGAGATCGAAATTCCAGGCGCCGCCGAAATAGTCTTCGGTCCCCGTCCCGCAAATGGTCGGATGCTCGGTGTCCCCGTCGAGGAAGAACTTGACCTCGCCCTCGCCCCACCATCCCGGCGCGCCCGGGCGGATGGCGAGGTAGGTGCCGACGTAGCGGCCCGGTCCCGGCA
This sequence comes from Nocardia sp. NPDC004260, assembly GCF_053603155.1. Classification (NCBI taxonomy): domain Bacteria; kingdom Bacillati; phylum Actinomycetota; class Actinomycetes; order Mycobacteriales; family Nocardiaceae; genus Nocardia; species Nocardia sp. NPDC004260. The sequence goes on from NZ_JBSGEZ010000016.1 coordinate 111,887, forward strand.
CCGTGTCGAGCACGGTGTGGACGGCAGGGTTCCCCAGGCCGGTGGTCCGCGTCCATCGGGTGTGCAGATACCCCGCTTCGTCCGGTACGTCCTCTTCGGTATAAGTCGCCTGGTAGTACACCGGAACCTCGCGGCCGCAGTGGTTTTCGAGCGTGATGCGAGCGCGGTGCCGAAACGGCATGGGCCAGTAGCTGTTCAATCCACCCGCGGGCGCGACGACCACCATCTCCGAACTCAGCAGGGCGGTCTCGCCCCATCCGTTGCAGAAGAAGTCGCCGAGGGGCGAGGAGATCGCGGGCCGTGCCGCGTCGTCCCAGGTCATCCGCAGCGTCAGCCCGCGAAGGACGGAACGCTCGGTGGTCAACCAGAAATGCCGGAAAACGCCGGGACCGGATACGTCCGCCAGCGTGGCGGTTTCGCCGTGGGCGAGCGCGATCGAGGGGGAGATCTTCCATCCCGCCCCGAGCAGCCGTGCCGCGTGCGCTCCGGTGCCGTCGGTCGCCCGCGCGCCCGCGCCGGGCGCCCCCGTCGGATTCTCGGCGCTGACCGACCGCGTTCGCGTGCCGTCCAGCCGCCACAGTTCACCGCCCGGCGCGGTCACAGTCCCGGCCACCCGTAACGGGGTGCGGTCGGCGCGAGTCCGGCCCGGTGCGCCGTGGCGGCCCCGCCGGTCGCGGCCAGCTGCCGGGTGTCGGTCTGCTGGGCGAGTTCCCGGCGGAACTGGTCCATGTCCAGCCAGAGGATCTGCGGTACAAGGTCTTCCAGCGCGCCCGAGGCGACGTGCCAGAACGCCATCACCGTCGGATACTGCGTCACCTGGGCGGCAGCGGTCAACGCGACCTCGGCTTCGGTATCGATCTTGCCGTGCCCGATCTGCGGATGCCGCTGCGACGACGCTTCGCACACCGGAGCGAGACACGGCCCACACCAACCGGCCCACCAGTCCACCAGCACGATCGGATGCGACGTGACGACGGAGTCGAAATCGTCCTGGGTCAAGGTGATCGTGGGCATGGAATCCTCGTATCGTTCCGCGGAGCAACTTTGCATCGTCGCACGGATATTCGCGATCAGGAAGCCGCCCCGGCGCGGTGCTGTTCGGCCGCGAGGAAATGGGCGATATTCGTCGTCCGATCGTACAGATCGCGGTAGTGCCGGTAGTACTCGTCGTAGATCGCGACACTTTCGGGTCGCGGTCGCACGGTGTCGACGACGGGATTCCACCCGGAGGTGTCGACCCCGGCGGCCTCGGCCGCGAGCAGGGCGTCGCCGAGGCTCGCCCCCACGGTGTCGGCGGGCAATTGCTGCGGCAGCCCGGTGACATCAGAGACGATCCGGGTCCACAGCCCGCCTCTGGTGCCGCCGCCCACCGCGACCAGACGCCCCGCCTGCCCGCCCGCTTCGGTCATGGCCTCGAGGTTGTGGCGCACTCCGTAGGCGATGCCCTCCAGAACCGCGCGGTAGAGCTCGGCCCGTCCGTGCCCGAGGGTCAATCCCGCGACGATGCCGCGCGCGTCCGGATCGAACAAGGGCGTGCGTTCCCCGGCGAAATAGGGCAGTGCGAGCAACCCCCTGCTCCCCGCGGGCACCTCCGCTGCCGCGGCGACCAAGTCGGTGAACTCGCCACCCACGAGCTTGCGCAGCCAGTCGGTGACCGCGCCGGAGGTGGCCATGCCCGCGGCGAGGGTATACGTGTCCGGCCAGGTGCCGCAGGTGCCCCAGAGGCCGGGATGCGGGCGCGGGTCGGTGAGCACCTGCACCAGGAACATGGTGGTGCCGTACATGATCATCGCGTCGCCCGGAGCGCGGACGCCGACGCTGGCCGCCTCGGCCCAGGCATCGATGGTCCCCGTGGTGACGGGCAGCCCCGACGGAAGTCCGGTCGCGACCGCCGCGTCCGCGCTCACCCGGCCCACGATCTCGGTGGGCCAGGCCAGCTCCGGCAGCCGCCAGCCGGGCACGATCCGCTCGGCCCAGTCGTTCGCCCACGCACGTTCGCGCAGGTCGTAGAGGGGCACGCACTGACTGGCCGATTGGTGGTCGAGAACGTACCGGCCGGTGAGCCGGTGCACCAGGAAAGAACTCGCCATCAGCAGCATCGCGGTGCGTGCGGCGACATCCGGCTCGTGCCGGGACAGCCACCGGGCTTTCGGGCCGACAGCCTGGCTGGTCAGCGGCGATCCGGCGCGGTCGAGCACGGCCCGCGCGCCGAATTCGTCGTTCAATTCCGCAATCTCGACGCTCGCCCTGGTGTCGACGCCGTAGAGGATGGCCGGGCGCAATGGCCTGCCCTCCGCGTCGGCGGGCAACAGGCACGGGCCGATACCCGACACCGCGAGTCCCTCGATCGCGGCGCCGCCTGCCGCCGCCACCAGCTCACGGGCGAGTGCGAGAAAATCCGCCCACCACACCTTCTCCGCGTCGTGCTCGACCCAGCCGGGGTGCGGCATGGATACCTCATGCGCCCGCTCGGCCCTGGCGATGACCGTGCCGCGCGCGTCGGTGAGCACGCCCTTCGAACTCGAGGTCCCGATGTCGATACCGAGAAACATCGTCACCGCGTGAACTCGTCCACCGTGACGTCGAGCAATTCGCACGTCGCGCGCACGGCTTCGCGGTGGTCGCCGGGCACCGCGTGAATGTGGTTGGCGCCGAAGCGGTTCAGGAAATCCTCGGCGCGCGCGTCCAGCCGGGCGAACGCGTGCGGCCATTCCCGGGTCGACTGCTTCATCAGGGCTTCGTTGGTCTGCTCGTCGTATTCCTCGAATTCGCCGAGCATCAACTGCATGCGGTAGTCGCCGTCGAGCCGGGTGAGCCGGGCGAGAGTCATCCGGCCCGGCGCGGCCAGATGATGCACCGAGGCGCCGCCCGCGGGAAAGAAGAACACCTCCGGGTACAAGTGCACCTTCGCCAGGTTCTCCGCCGGATCGTCGCTGCGAGCGGCGAACCAGGTGGCGTGCTGGCCGGAATTGCAGAGATCCCAGATGTCCCGATCGGCGTGATAGTGCCGGACGTCGGCGAACAGCACCGGGCTGCCCGCGATCCCTTTGAGCAGCTGCATGGTCAGCGCGCCGTCCATGTCCGCCTCGGTCGCGCAGACGTGCGGCTCCTTCGGTCCGTTCCAGTCGTACGGATCGTTGAGGAAGGCCTCGGTGACATCCATGGTGGCGAAATACTGGGTGAGCTCGGGCTGCCCCTTGATCCCCGAGAAGTCCAGGCGCCACTCGTCGATCAGCTCGCGCACCGCCAGATACGAGCGGATCTGACGTTCCAGCAGTTGCGGGGTGAGCTTGGCGCCGTCGTAGTGCACGCCCGCGGTGTTGCGCTCCAGCCACTCGCGCGCGGCCTTCGCCTCGCCCGCGTCGGCCAGTTCCGCGCGCCGCACGATCTCCCACTGATCGATTTCCTCGACGTCGATACCGAATAGGCGCTGCCACTGATCGGTGTTGGCGACCGCGGTGTTCATGCCCATCGGCCGCCCGCCGAAGCGCCCGAACGTCGAACCGCGCAGGCTCGCCACGGCTGCCGCGGCCCGCGCGCGCACGCCGATCGCGTCGATGAGTTCGGGATCGGACGGATCACCCCACAGCCTGCTGTGCCGACGTCCGATCTGATCCAGCGCACCTCCGGCGGCGAGCATGCCCACCATTCCCGGCTGGACCGGGTCGATATTCGACAGCAACAGCAGCGGCCCCGGAATCGCGCCCGCCGCCAGCATGGTGAAATGCGGGAACGCCCAGACCGCGTAATGCAGGACGGTGAGATCGACGCCCGCCGCGGCGACCGTGCGCGCCACCGCACCGGCCGACGCGTTGTCGCTGATCGGCGCCGCGCCACGGACCACATCGTGGCCGGCGTCCGCGAGCGCGGCCACCAGCCGGTCCTCGGTGGAGACGATGAAATCGGCGATGCCCGCATGCACATAGTCGCGGCCATCGGAGATGCTGATGATGCCGATACGGGCCATGCCGGTCCCTCCCGTAGGTGGGTGATCGGAAAGTTCGACTCGCTCAAGAGATACCAGCCGCGACCGCGCCCGGAGACGCGTTTCGCCGAAATGGCGCTTCGGACCGCTTAGAACTCAGTTCAGAATGAGTTTGCGGAGGCATATGACGGCGCAGGCGAGGCTGAGTAGGGCTTGGTGGATGTCGGCGCGGCGTTCGTAGCGGATGCGTAGGCGTTTGAAGGCGTGCAGCCATGCGAGGCTGCGTTCGACCGGCCAGCGGACGGTACCCAGTCCGGAGCCGTGGGCGACGCCGCGCCGGGCG